>NZ_JBFUES010000933.1:0-2922 GCF_056403875.1 Bradyrhizobium sp. P2_E8 | reverse complement strand
GAGCGTGGCGCGGCTCGCTGAGGCCGTCGGCCAGGACAAGGGACAGATCAGCCGCGCGCTCGCGAACCTCGTGTCGCGCAAGCTGATCGCGAAGTCGGCAAATCCGAAGGATAGCCGCGAAGTGCTGGTCTCGCTGACCGCAACCGGCCTTGCCGCGCATGATGCGATCGTCGAAGGCGCGCAGGAGCGCAACCGGCGCCTGCTGGAACAGCTGAGCGAAGCCGAGTTCGATGCGCTGCTGCGGCAGATCGATCAGCTCAGCGCGGTTGCCGCCGAGATGCTCGAGGCCGAAAAGAATTCGCGCTGATGTCTCGGCAATCCCTGGAAATAATGGATCGCTTCTAAGAGTCTCTCTAAGAAGCTTTCAATTAGGGAAATCGCGCGCCCTCTCATAAGCGTCACCTTTAAGCGCATGCCGTGCTGGGAGACCACGGCATGACGCATCGAACATGCAGCTTTGGGGTGGCGCGTTGAACAGTCTTGGAATGCTGCGGTCGGCCGTGTTGGCGACCGCATCCGCTTGGGTCTTGGTGCCGCCGGCATCGCTCGCACAATCGTCTACGCAGGGTGGCGCACAGAGCTTGCCGTCGGTGACCGTCACGGCGCCGGAGGCGCGCCGCCGCGCACCCGCTTCGGTCGTGCACAGCGCACCGCGGCGGTCGGTGGAGGCCGCCAATCGCAACAAGCCGCAACCGCAGCGCAATGTCGGCTTCGTCGAGACGCCGCGCGGGCCGGTGAATGGCTACGTTGCCGGTCGCAGCTCGTCGGGCACGAAAACCAATACGCCGATCATGGAGACGCCGCAGGCGGTCTCGGTGATCGGCGCGGAACAGATCCGCGACCAGAAGCCGAACAAGCTCGACGAGGTGCTGCGCTACACCGCCGGCGTGCGGGCAGGGACCTTCGGCGCGGATACGCGCAACGACTGGTGGCTGATCCGCGGCTTCAAGTCCGACGACGTCGGGCTGTTCCTCGACGGCATGCAGCTGTTCTACACGTCCTATGCGAGCTGGAAGCTCCAGACGCCCAACATGGAGCGTGTCGAGGTGCTGCGCGGCCCGTCGGCGGTGCTCTATGGCGGATCGAGCCCGAGTGGCATCGTCAACGTCATCAGCAAGATGCCGCCGGCCGAGCCGATCCGCTACGTCGAGACGGGTGTCAACAATTTCGGCAACGCCTATGTCGGCTTCGACGTCGGCGGGCCGGTCGCGACGCAGAGCGGGAACGGCAAGCTGTTCTACCGCGTCGTCGGCCAGGTCCAGAACGGCCCGACCCAGGTCAACTTCACGCCGGACAACAACTACTTCATCGCGCCGTCGGTCACCTGGAAGCCGGATGCCGACACCACCTTCACGGTGCTGGCCTCGGCCTCGAAGCAGGACACGCGTGGCATCAACTTCCTGCCCTACCAGGGCACGGTGACCAATTCGCCCTTCGGCAAGATCCCGACCAGCTTCTTTGCCGGCGATCCGAATGTCGACAAGTTCACGCGCGAGCAGGAGATGCTCGGCTACCAGTTCGAGCGCAATCTCAACGACGATCTGACGTTCCGGCAGAATGCGCGCTTCGCCCATGTCGACGTGACCTATCGCGGTTACGTCGGCAATGGTTGGGCCGACGTCAACACGGCCACTCTCAACCGCTACAATTGGTATGCGAAGAACACCGCCAACCAGGCCGATCTCGACAACCAGCTGGAGTATCGCTTCGACGCCGGCCCGTTGAAACACACGATGCTGTTCGGCGTCGACTTGAAGGGCTATCAGATCGACGATTACCAGCTCTTCGGGGGCGGCGTGCCCTCGATCAGCGTCTTCAATCCCACCTACGGATTGAGCGACATTCCGTTCGCGGGCGATCCGTTCCGAAACTTCCGGATCACGCAGAAGCAGGCCGGTACCTATCTCCAGGACCAGATGAAGCTCGGCAATTTCACGCTGGTGCTGAGCGGCCGCAATGATTGGGTCGAGACCACTCAGGACAAGCGCTTTACGGGCGCCATGGTTGCCAGCCGCGACGACAGCAGGTTCAGCGGACGCGCGGGCCTGATCTACAATTTCGACAACGGCATCGCGCCCTACGTCTCCTATTCGACGAGCTACAACCCGGTCATTGGCTTGAATGCCAGCAACCAGTTGCTCTTGCCGGAAACCGGCAAGCAGGCCGAAGTCGGCTTGAAAGTGCAGCCCAAGGGCTTCGATGGCTATTTCACGGTTTCGGCTTTCGACCTGAAGCGCCAGAACGCGCTAACGACCGATCCGTCGAATTCATTGCTGCAGAACCAGACCGGCGAGGTGACCTCGCGCGGCATCGAGCTTGAAGCGGTGGCCAATGTTACGAAGGAGCTGAAGCTGATTGGCGCCTTCACCAGCTATCACATCTTCACCAGCAGGGATCTCGATCCGACGCTGGTCGGCAAGACGCCGACCAACACGCCTTCACTCCTGGCGTCAGGCTGGGCCGACTACACCTTCAAGGAAGGACCGCTGACGGGGTTCGGCTTCGGCGGCGGGGTCCGCTACGTCGGCTCGTCCTGGGCCGACACCGCCAATACGCTCGAAGTTCCCGCGGTGGTTCTCGGCGACCTCGCGCTCCACTACGAATGGCAGAACTGGCGCACGGCACTCAACGTGATCAATCTGACCGACAAGATCTATGTCGCAAGTTGCGCCTCGGCCTCGTCCTGCTTCTACGGCGACCGCCGGCGCATCACCGCCAGCGTCTCCTACAAATGGTGAGGCAAACGACGAGGACAGGCCAACGTGAAGCTGCGCCTGTCGGGCCTCGGACCGGCCTGATCTTGGCCCTCTGTCTGCTTCGCTGACTGATACCGCTGATCTTCCACCGGGAGGTCGATGAGCTGCCGGGCGATGCCCCCCGGCCCGGAGCTCATGCGAGCGCGGCGCGTGCGACGCCCCGGCA
>NZ_JBFUES010000932.1:0-2931 GCF_056403875.1 Bradyrhizobium sp. P2_E8 | reverse complement strand
TGGTAGATTTTGCTGCGCGGCCTCGATAAAGTGAGCTTCCCCAACAGCGGACATCACCGCCGAGCGCACTTGGGCTGATCGGGATCGCCCTTGCTGGGGCGGTCGATCTGCTCCATACCAGCCGCGGGGTGATTCCGGGATTTCTACCGTTCTGGGGCGGCAAAGGGCCTAAAAAGAGCGTGTCTTGCGCCCATTGGTGCACTGCGCTAAGGCTCAGAATAATTCCAAATCGGGACGAATCCGCGGCTCCCCCGACGTCGCGGGAAAAAGGGCTCGCCAATGAGCGGCATTCTACAGAACTATCTTCCACTCGTTGTCTTCATAGGGGTAGCGGGCCTCATCGGCCTCGTGCTGCTGATCGCGCCTTTCATCGTGGCGTTCCAGCAGCCGGACCCGGAAAAGCTGTCGGCGTATGAGTGCGGTTTCAACGCCTTCGACGACGCCCGCATGAAGTTCGACGTCCGCTTCTACCTGGTCGCCATCCTCTTCATCATCTTCGACCTCGAGGTGGCGTTCCTGTTTCCCTGGGCGGTGGCGTTCGGCAAGCTTGGCGCGACCGGCTTCTGGTCCATGGTGGTGTTCCTCGCCGTGCTGACGGTCGGGTTCGCCTATGAATGGAAGAAAGGGGCACTGGAATGGGATTGAACCCTGCACCGTCCGCCGGTCCGGTTCTCGCGCCGGCCCCCAAGGGCATTCTGGATCCGTCGACCGGCAAGCCGGTCGGGGCCAATGATCCGTTCTTCCTCGAGGTCAATTCGGAGCTGTCCGACAAGGGCTTCTTCGTGGCCGCGACCGACGACCTCATCACCTGGGCGCGCACCGGCTCGCTGATGTGGATGACCTTCGGTCTCGCCTGCTGCGCGGTCGAGATGATGCAGGTGTCGATGCCGCGCTACGACGTCGAGCGTTTCGGCTTCGCGCCGCGTGCCTCGCCGCGCCAGTCCGACGTGRTGATCGTCGCGGGTACGCTCACCAACAAGATGGCCCCGGCGCTGCGCAAGGTCTACGACCAGATGCCCGAGCCGCGCTACGTCATCTCGATGGGCTCGTGCGCCAATGGCGGCGGCTACTATCACTATTCCTATTCGGTCGTGCGCGGCTGCGACCGCATCGTGCCGATCGACATCTATGTGCCGGGCTGCCCGCCCACGGCGGAAGCGCTGCTCTACGGCGTGCTGCTGCTTCAGAAGAAGATCCGGCGCACCGGCACCATCGAACGCTAAGGTTTACGTCATGGACGATGGCAAGCTCGACGCCCTTGGGCAAACGATCGTTAGCGCGCTTCCGGGCGCGGCCACCGGTCATTCGGTGGCCTTCAACCAGCTGACGGTGGATGTCGAGGCCAGCAAGATCGTTGAGGTGGTCAAGTACCTCCGCGACGATCCGAGCTGCCGCTTCGTCAACTTCACCGACATCACGGCGGTGGACTATCCGGATCGCGAGAAGCGCTTCGACGTGATCTACCACTTTCTGTCACCGACGCTGAACACGCGGATCCGGCTCAGGGCTCAAGCCGACGAGACCACCCAGGTGCCGTCGCTGATCGATGTGTTCCCCGGCGCGGACTGGTTCGAGCGCGAAGCCTACGACCTCTATGGCGTGTTCTTCGTCGGCCATCCCGACATGCGCCGGATCCTCACCGATTACGGTTTCGAGGGCCATCCGCTGCGCAAGGATTTCCCGACCACCGGCTTCGTCGAGGTCCGCTACGACGACCAGGAGAAGCGGGTGGTGTACGAGCCTGTCAGGCTCAACCAGGAATTCCGCAAGTTCGACTTTTTGTCGCCGTGGGAGGGCGCCGACTATCCGGTCCTTCCGGGGGATGAAAAAGCAGGGCCGAAGGTCTGATCATGAACGAGCAACCCGAACAGCTTCGCAAGTTCACAATCAATTTCGGTCCGCAGCATCCGGCCGCGCACGGCGTGCTGCGCTTGGTGCTGGAGCTTGACGGCGAGGTCGTCGCCCGCGTCGACCCGCATATCGGCCTGCTTCACCGCGGCACCGAGAAGCTGATCGAGCAGAAGACCTATCTCCAGGCGATCCCTTATTTCGATCGCCTCGACTACGTCGCGCCGATGAACCAGGAGCACGCCTTCTGTCTCGCGGCCGAGAAGCTGCTCGGCATCGAGGTGCCGCGCCGCGGCCAGCTGATCCGCGTGCTCTATTGCGAGATCGGCCGCATCCTGTCCCATCTGCTCAACGTCACCACGCAGGCGATGGACGTCGGCGCGCTCACCCCGCCGCTGTGGGGTTTMGAAGAGCGCGAGAAACTGATGGTGTTCTACGAGCGCGCCTCGGGCAGCCGCATGCATGCGGCCTTCTTCCGCGTCGGCGGCGTGCATCAGGACCTGCCTCAGAAGCTGGTCGACGACATCGAGGCCTGGTGCGATCCGTTCCTGAAGGTGGTCGAAGATCTCGATCGCCTGCTCACCGCCAACCGCATCTTCAAGCAGCGCAACGTCGACATCGGCGTGGTGCCGCTGAAGGAAGCCTGGGAGTGGGGCTTTTCGGGCGTGATGGTGCGCGGCTCCGGCGCGGCCTGGGACCTGCGCAAGTCGCAGCCCTATGAGTGCTACGCCGAGATGGATTTCGACATTCCGATCGGCAAGAACGGCGACTGCTACGACCGCTACCTGATCCGCATGGAAGAGATGCGCCAGTCGGTGCGCATCATGAAGCAGTGCATCCAGAAGCTGAACGCGCCTGAGGGCAGGGGCCCCGTCGTCGTCGAGGACAACAAGGTCGCGCCGCCCCGCCGTGGCGAGATGAAGCGCTCGATGGAAGCGCTGATCCACCACTTCAAGCTCTACACCGAAGGCGTCCACGTGCCGGCCGGCGAGGTCTACGCCGCGGTCGAGGCGCCCAAGGGCGAGTTCGGCGTCTATCTCGTCGCCGACGGCACCAACAAGCCCTACAAGTGCAAGATCCGCG
>NZ_JBFUES010000931.1:0-2932 GCF_056403875.1 Bradyrhizobium sp. P2_E8 | reverse complement strand
CACCTTCGTCGCCGCGCTCAWGCTCGGTGCGACCTCCGCTCTGGCCGCTGAAGAGCCCAGCGGCTGCGACAAGTTCAAATGGCCGATCGAACGCGAGCGCGCCGCGTTGACGGCGCCGGACCGTGCAAAGCTCGCTTCGGGGAGCGAACAGCCGGCCCTTCCCGCGACAGCCGTCACGCTGGGCCTCGTCGCGCCGGCGGATGCCAGGCTGCCCACGCCGCCGGAGCGCGCACCGAAGGACGGCAGCTTCGCCGGCTTCACCAGCATCAAGACCGCGAAGGCCGGGCTCTACACGATCAGCCTGTCGGCCGGCGCCTGGGTCGACGTGGTCCAGGACGGCCATTTTCTCAAGCCCGTGGCCTTCAGCGGCGCGACCGATTGCGACGGCATCCGCAAGACCATGAAATACGAGCTGTCGGGTCAGCCCTTGGTGGTCCAGATCAGCGGTGCCAAGGACAATTCGCTGTCGATCGCGATCCTGCCGGCCCAATAGCTGGGTTGGTTAGACAAACGGCCGCCTTTGCCCTAAAGCCTCGGCCTGCTATCTTCGCAGCTGCGATATCCCTGCCGGCCGTAAGCCGTCGCAAGGCCCCGTGGAACAGCGCTTCCGCCCGTCGCAACGACCCCACCCAACGCCAGTTGCGCGCGTGATTTCGCGCGCGGGCTCGCACGGAGCGCACCTCATGATTCGTATCGTCGGACTTTTCACTGCTTTCGTCCTTCTCGCGGGCGCGGCCTTCTCGCCCGCCGCCGCCGAGGACAAGACCATCACCGTGTTCGCCGCCGCCTCGATGAAGAACGCACTCGACGAGATCGACGCGGCCTACACCGCGAAGACCGGCGTCAAGTTCAGCGTCAGCTATGCCGCAAGCTCGGTGCTCGCCAAGCAGATCGAGCAGGGCGCGCCGGCCGACGTGTTCGTCTCCGCCGACACCGACTGGATGGACTACGCGATCTCCAGGAAGACCATCAACGAGCCTTCCAGAGTCAACCTGCTCGGCAACAGCATCGTGCTGATCGCGCCGAAGGATTCCAAGATCGACAACGTCACCATCGCGCAGGGTTTCGACCTCGCAAAGCTCGCCGGCGACGGCAGGATCGCGACCGGCGACGTCAAGTCGGTGCCCGTCGGAAAGTATGCGAAAGCGGCGCTGGAGAAGCTCGGTGCATGGCAGGCGGCCGAGCCGAAATTCGCCATGGCCGAGAGCGTGCGCGCCGCGCTGACGCTGGTCGCGCGCGGCGAGGCCAATCTCGGCATCGTCTACTCCACCGACGCCAAGGTCGAGCCGGGCGTGAAGATCGTCGGCATCTTCCCGGCGGATTCGCATCCTGCGATCATCTATCCGGTCGCGGCGACCACGACCGCGAAGGGCGAGACCAGCGACTATCTCGCCTTCCTGCGCTCGACGGCGGCCAAGACGATTCTGGAAAAATACGGCTTCAAATTCCTGGTCAGCCCCACGACGTGATATCTGCGACTTGATGTTCGAGATCTCGCCCGCCGAATGGACCGCGATCCTGCTCTCGCTCAGGGTCGCCGTCGTCGCAACGCTGGTGGCGACGCCGTTCGGCATTGCGCTGGCATGGCTGCTTGCCCGCCATGACTTCTGGGGCAAGTCGTTTCTCGACGCGGTGGTGCACCTGCCGCTGGTGCTGCCGCCTGTCGTCACCGGCTATCTCCTGCTGCTCACCTTCGGCCGCAAGGGGCTCGTCGGTGGATTCCTGGCTGACACTCTCGGCATCGTCTTCGCGTTCCGCTGGACTGGTGCTGCGCTCGCATGTGGCCTGATGTCGTTCCCATTGCTGGTGCGCCCGATGCGGCTGTCGATCGAGGCGATCGACCGCAAGCTCGAGCAGGCCGCCGAGACGCTTGGCGCGGCGCCGTGGAAGGTGTTCTTCACGGTAACGCTGCCGCTGGCGCTGCCCGGCGTGCTCGCCGGCATGGTGCTCGGCTTTGCGAAGGCGATCGGCGAGTTCGGCGCCACCATCACCTTCGTCTCCAACATTCCCGGCGAGACCCAGACGATTTCCTCGGCGATCTATTCGCTGATCCAGACGCCCGATGGCGACGCCGCTGCGGGCCGGCTCGTGATCGTCTCGGTCATCCTGGCGCTGGGTGCACTGATCGCCGCCGAATGGTTCGCCCGCCGCGCCACTGCGCGCCTGCACGGGAATTGACCATGCTGCAGGTCGATATCGAAAAGCAGCTCGGCGAATTCTCGCTGTCCGCATCCTTCACCGGCGAAGGCCGCGTCATCGGCCTATTCGGCGCGTCGGGCGCCGGCAAGAGCTCGCTGGTCAACATGATCGCAGGGCTGTTGCGGCCCGACCGCGGCACCATCGTGATCGACGGCGAGACCGTGGACGACACCGCGGCCGGCATCCATGTGCCGGCCTGGCGCCGCCGCATCGGCTATGTATTCCAGGACGCCCGGCTGTTTCCGCATCTCAACGTCGTGCAGAATCTCGACTACGGAAGGCGGATGAACGGCCTGCCGTCCGATCCCGCGCAGCACAAGCGCATCATCGACCTGCTCGACATCGGCGCGCTGCAGGGTCGCCGCCCCGGAAAGCTCTCCGGCGGCGAGCGCCAGCGCGTCGCGCTCGGGCGCGCGCTGTTGTCGAAGCCGCGCCTGCTGCTACTCGACGAGCCGCTCGGTGCGCTCGACGAGGGCCGCAAGCTCGAGATCCTGCCCTATCTGGTGCGGCTGCGGGACGAAGCCAACGTCCCCATGGTCTATGTCAGTCACGACGTCGCCGAACTGCGCCAGCTCGCCACGCAGATCGTGATGCTGAAAGAGGGGCGGGTGACGTCGTTCGGCGGGGTGAAGGTGCTGACGTGAGGCACGGTGGCTCAACTTCCACCGCTGTCGTCCCGGCGAAGGCCGGGACCCATACCGCGTGATCTATCGAGGGACTGCGGTGTAGGTAC
>NZ_JBFUES010000930.1:0-2941 GCF_056403875.1 Bradyrhizobium sp. P2_E8 | reverse complement strand
ATTGGACATAGCGTTCGGGGATGGCGGAACATGTTGCACGCCTTGGTCAGGCGGGAGCGTTACAAACTCTCAGTCACCGGTAGTTGCCGTGGTCGGCGGTGATGGAACCCACTGTGGACTGCCACTGGGCTTGGCGCTGGTCAGTATTGCTCACATGGTAAAAGAAATTAACGTGTCGTTAGTGAGTTAGGTCGCCGCTATATTCAAATTAGGGCAATTGCCCTCAACCAGGCAGGTCCGTTCCACAGCGCCGGTTCGGCGGTAGCCAGTCAGGTCCGGTCTACCCGCAACTTCGGAAATGGCCGGCGACCGCGCGGAAGAAAGCCGCGACGGTCTATCGGCTGATCAGCTGACTAGATTCCTGAGATTCCTGGATACCGACTCGCAGCTGACTGGCTGTTACCTTGCCTGCAACGGAAGCGAGCTCGTAGCTCACTCTTTGCCCTTCAATCAACGTCGAAATGCCAGCTTCCTCGACGGCGGACATATGAACGAATACATCCTTGCCTCCACCGTCGGGCCTTATGAAGCCGTAACCCTTAAACTTATTGAACCAGACTACGAAACCGTTAGCCAAAGTTCCTCCGGCATTCGCATGATCATCTATGGCGTAGAATTCAATTTCTAATCGCAACCGTGGGGTGATTGCAAGCCGGTCGCAACCTGGATCGCCGTGAGATCAGTTGTGGGTCAAAGGCTGCCTTGGCCCAGCTTGCATATCCTGTTCGGCTCACCATCGGAAAGCAGACCTCACGGCGCCATAAGCTGAGGTCAGCCACGGGCCAAAGTCGGACTTGCGTCAAACTGCGAAGGTCCTGCAGGGTGGAAAGCGATCATGCCACGACGGGGAGAGGTTCTCTTTTGCCCGCCGACAGTGTTTGCTCATCGCGGAGGGAGAACGGGCGGATGCGGGGACCACTCGGGGAGAAGATCGGCGAAGGCACCTCTGCGGACATTCATGCCTGGGCGCCCGGTCAGGTCGTGAAGCTGTTCAAGGCCGGCGTCCCGGAGCGACTGAGCCGGTGGGAAGCGCGCATGACCCGCGCGGTCTTCGCAGCCGGCGGCCCGGCGCAGGAGGTGCTCGACGAGGTCGAACTCGGGGGACGCTTCGCATCGTGCTGCCACGCCTCGACGGGCCGACCCTGCTGCAGCTCACGCGCAGGGGTGCCGTGACGTTCGGGCAAGCGGGCGCAATCCTCGCGTCCCTCTTACTGGCCGTTCACAAGACGCCGCCGCCGCCGGAGGTCATCTCCCTGCGCGACCGGATGGACGCCGCCTTAAGTCGCTCCGGTAACGTTGTTCCGAAGCACATCGCCACTGGCATCCTCGCCCTGATCGACCGCCTTCGGCCGGGGGACGAGCTGTGCCATTGCGACCTCCACACCGAGAACGTGATCATGACGGCGGATGGCCCACGTCTCATCGACTGGACCCTTGCGGTCCGCGCGCCCGCTGCTTACGACCTTGCATGCTGCCACGTCTCGTTGTCTGAGATCGCCCCTGAACGCGTCGACAATCCGCAGCGACCGCGCGCGATCAATGCGGCCGCGCAGTCTGAGTACGGGCGGCTGGCCGGCATGTCGCAAGCGACGCTGACGGCGGCGATGGAGCCTTACTTGCCAATTGCCCGCGCCCGCATCCTCCTCGGGGAGGTATTTCCTGCCCTACGGGAGTGGCTGATCCAGCGCATCGAAGTGGCCCTACGCCCGGAGGTTTGAGCCGCACGCGAACCGGAGCGGACTTTCGATGCGGCTCGTATGTCCGCTGGGGGTCAAAAGCCGCCCGAATGACACGGCCGGAGAATGTCTCCCAGTCCCCCGGAAGCGGACGTGGTGGACTTTCGCAGTCTGTTTCACCTCGCCTCTAGCGCATCCCGTCAGTGCAAAGTCTGCGCAGCAACGCGAATGCATCGCTCGATTTCGACAAGCGACTTTTCGCGATGAACTTCGCATTCCACCAGGTGCTCCTTGAGGATCATCTCGATGCGCGCGGGATCAGTCCCCGACATCGTCTGAAAATTCCGAAACTTCTCTTGCTCGTTGCGAATTGCGCGATCAAATTCCCTGCGCGCAAAGTCCAGGGCTGCTTCAATTGTCATGTTGAGTTCTTTCCGTTCCGTCCTCGCTTCACGATCAGAGTCCAACAACTCCCATCACCCGGCGTCACGCCTGTTGTGAAGACGTTGGGTGCCAGACCGAACCTTGATATGTCGTCAGGTTTCCTGGCTTGTACTGTTTCTCCGGCGCGAATATCCCGTTGTAGGAAATCTGGGGTATCTGCTCCAGCTCTGCGATGCGCTTCTCAAGTTTTGTCCGCTCTTCGCGATTGAAGGCGATCGCCGTTCGCATCTCCGTCCAAAGCGCGGCAAACATGCCCATCGTGCGGAGGTACTGGCCAAACGTGTACGCGACCGGGATATCCCTCTTATCGCCCAAGCCGTCCGAGAATTGGCACATGACGGTGTCGATGTAGCCAATGGCCGCGCGGCGAAACAGAACGTCGAGATCGTGCATGCGCCGCTGCTGTTCGTGAGGCACCGCGTGGACTTGCTCCTCGCAGAACGCCTTGTATCCTTGACGATGCTCGTCAGAAATCAAGGAAGGTCGAGCGCGCCAAGAGGATCGTGAGGAGCGATGGCACGAATTGGGAGACGCAAGACCTCAGGGAAGAAATCGCACAGCAGCTTAGCACAGCAGCGGACGGGGAGTGCCCGCGCTGCGCTTCACATGACCCAAGCTCAACGGCGCGGGAAACGCTCGGACGGCGGCGGGCGAAAGAGTTCCATTAGCTTTCTTGTGGCTTGCTAGGAGCGTGCCGACTACCGCTGATTACGGCACACGGAATGGGAATGTCGGCCCCGGCTGTTTCTCCCAACCTGCGGCTGGGGCCGATTTGAACTTTTCGCTGTATCGTTCAACCCGGTCCACAACCATGTTTAGAG
>NZ_JBFUES010000929.1:0-2948 GCF_056403875.1 Bradyrhizobium sp. P2_E8 | reverse complement strand
TTCCGCCGTTCGATCTGAAACTCGGCTACGAGCTCTACGAGCTGTTGCTGAAGCCGGTCGAGAGCGGATGGAAGCCGGCCAAGAACCTGATCGTGGTCACCAACGGCGCGCTGGGCCTGTTGCCGCTGTCCCTGCTGCCGACCGCACCGGCGGAGGTGGCCGCGGACGAGGACCCGCTGTTCGTCGGCTACCGCAAGGTACCGTGGCTGGCCCGAACCCATGCCGTGTCGACGGTGCCATCCGCGGCCGCGTTGCGCACGCTGCGGCAGCTGCCGCCGGGCAAGCCCGGGCGCGGCGACCTCGTGGCGTTCGGCGACCCCTATTTCAACAAGGACCAGCAGGCCGAGGCTGAAACTGGCGGCGCCAAGGTTGAGGTGGCCGATGCCGGCGGCAACGTCACCCGCGGCATGCCGCTGAAGCGCCGCAACAGCCCAAAGCTCGACGGCGTCGACAGCGCCGAGCTCGGTCTGTTGCCCCGGCTTCCCGACACGGCCGATGAGCTGAAGTCGATCGCGCTCGCGTTGCAGGCGGATCCTTCAAAAGTGTTGTTCCTCGGCAAGAGTGCGACCGAGAACGCCGTCAAGACGATGAATCTCTCCGGCTTCAGGATCCTGGCTTTCGCCACCCACGGCCTGGTCCCCGGCGAGCTCAATGGATTGACGCAGCCGGCGCTCGCCTTGTCGTCCCCGACCGTGACGGGCGAGGGCGGAGACGGCCTCCTGACGATGGAGGAGATTCTCGGCCTCAAGCTCGATGCCGACTGGGTCATCCTGTCGGCCTGCAATACCGGCGCAGGTGCCGGTGCAGGGGCCGAAGCGGCATCGGGGCTTGGCCGGGCGTTCTTCTATGCCGGAACGCGGGCGCTGCTGGTGACGAACTGGTCGGTGCATTCGCAATCGGCGCGGCAGCTGGTGACCGACCTGTTCAAGCGGCAGGCCGACGATCCGAAGCTGTCGCGGAGCGAAGCGCTGCGCGAGGCGATGATGGCCCTCGTCGATGGCCCCGGCTATCTCAATGGCGAAGGCAAGACCGAGTTCGCCTATGCGCATCCGCTGTTCTGGGCGCCGTACACGATCATCGGTGACGGCGGTGTACGTTGACGGCCGGTGAGGGAAGGATCGGACGGGAAATGAAGCGGACCATCTTGCTTGGGCTCGTTGCGGCGGGCCTGCTGTTTTCGGGAGCGGTGCGAGCGGCAACACAATTGATCACCGAAGAGGAAGCCAGGCTGCCGCCTCCGAAGGGGGCGATTGCCGCGGACCGGCGCGGCATCATGCGTGGTCCGAAGGTGGAATTCGTCTCGCCCGGCGATTCCGTCAACTCACCCTTGCGGCTGGTATTGAAGTTCGAGTCGTACGGTGGGGCGAAGATCGATCCGGAGTCGGTCAAGGTGATCTTTCTGCGTTCGCCGAATGTCGATCTGACCGCTCGGGTCAAGCCGTTTGTCCAGCCCGACGGCATCAACATGCAGGACGCTGAATTGCCGCCGGGCGAATACACCGTTCGCGTCGACATCAAGGACAGTGACGGCCGGCCGGGCACGGCGATCTTCACGCTGAAGGTTGCGCCCAAGTGACGTGTCCGTACTGCCAATCCGCCAACGCGGAAGGCGCGCTGGTTTGCGCGTCCTGTGCGCGTGATATTGCCGTTCCCGCCACGCTGATCGCGGAACGGGACGATCTGCGGCGCAAGCGTGACGAGCTGCGCGACGAGCTGAGGCAGGCCAGAGACGAAGTCGAGGCCATCATGCGGCGCAGGAAGCCGCGCTGACGATGGAATGTCCGTTCTGCGCCGAGACGATCAAAGACGAAGCCATCGCGTGCAAGCACTGTTCGCGCGATCTGCGCGTCGTGCGACCGACGCTTCGCGAGATCGACGACATCGTCGCCGACCTGGACAGGCTGAGGCGGGATCTCGATCGGGTCAACGTCCGCCTCGAGCGGTACAAGAATCCGCTGCGATATTTCGGAACGCATGCGGTTCTCTATGTCGTCATTCCATCGCTGCTGCTGACGGTCGCGCATGTCCTGGTGACCATCACCTTCAACCTCTCTCCGATCCCGCTTCGGATCGCGTCGATCGTGATCCCGCTGCTGTTCGGGTTCGTGGCCTATCCCCTGCACAGGGTCTCGGCCGTGGGAGCGTTCGTGCTGGCGTTCCTGGCTGCGAGCGTCAGCATCCTGTCGATGCTGACGGTCACCGGCATCCACGATCGTGTCCCGATCCTGCCGGCCGTGTGGATTGAATGGCGCGAAGTGTTCGAATACGGAGCGAGCATCCTGCTGGCCTTCGTCTCCGGAAACATCCTGGGCGTCCTGATCTTCCAGGTGCTGCCGCGCGTGCTTGCCCAGGGCGGCAAGCCGAACGCGTTCGCCTTCAGGATGGCGCGCCTGCTTGGACAGCATGTCGGCGAAGAGCAATTGCGCCGCCGGGCTCGTTTGATCCAGGACCTCATGCAGACTGCGGGGCCGCTGGCCGGCATCGCCGCGACGGCGGTCGGCTCCATTTACGCCGGCCTGAAGGGCCTGCTCGGATAGTCGCGAGGATTGTGCCGGCGGCGCGACATGATCGCGGTCAGCGTGCCGTGCCAGGCGTTTTACGCGCGCCGGGCCGGCGCGCGGTTCGATCCGAGCTGCGCTGCTTCTGGAGCTTTGCGACAAAGTCCTTCAGCGCGTCCGCCAGCGGCACTGACGCGCGGTAGGCGAGGCCGACCTCGCGCCTGACCTTGACCTCGATCTCGCGCACGGCGACGTCCGGATTGCCCTTCGCCACGCCCTCCGGGACGATGGCGATGCCGACGCCGGCCGCGACCAGCGCCATGGCCCAGTCCTCCGATTGCGCGATCGCCGCGCTCTGGCGCCGCTGCGCGGCGCGGCCGAAGAATTCGCTTTGCTCGCAATGGCAGCGGTCGATCATGGCAGCACCGGCGAGATCGGCGGTCCGGAGCC
>NZ_JBFUES010000928.1:0-2959 GCF_056403875.1 Bradyrhizobium sp. P2_E8 | reverse complement strand
TTAGTAACCATGGCCAGTTTCCGGACGTCTTCGCGGACGCGGGAAATGGTTTCGTTCGCGCTCCGTTTTGTTTCGTGGCCGCCCCGAGGACGAAACAAAGCGGCCGTCGCCGACGCGGCAGGCGGGACATTTTTCGGGAAATGGCAGGGAAACGGACATGGAACCGGCCCGGCTTGCCGGGCCGGGCCGGGCGCGGTAGGACGGGGCCATGCCGCGCATTGCCTTCTACCCAGGTTCCTTCGACCCCATCACCAACGGCCATCTGGACGTGGTCCGGAACAGTGTCTCCCTGTGCGATCGGCTGGTGGTCGCGATCGGCGTCCATCCCGGCAAGAAGCCGCTGTTCTCAACCGAGGAGCGGCTCAAGATGCTCCATGACGTCTGCGGGCCGGTCGCGGCCCAAGTCGGCTGCACGCTCGAGGCCGTGACCTATGACGATCTCGCGGTCACCGCGGCGCGCAGGCACGGCGCGACTGTCATGATTCGGGGTCTGCGCGATGGCACCGACCTCGACTACGAGATGCAGCTCGCCGGGATGAATGGCGCTATGGCGCCCGACGTGCAAACCGTCTTTCTGCCGGCTTCTCCGGCGGTCCGCCCAATTACCGGCACACTGGTGCGCCAGATCGCCGCCATGGGCGGAGATATTTCGACCTTCGTGCCGCCGCTGGTCGCAAGTCTGCTCGAGGCCAAATTCGCCGGATAACGGCGCACCTCTTCATCTCACCTGATCCGGAGTTTTCATGATCCGTCGTCTCGCAATTCTTGCCACGATCTTTGCCGCGCTCTTCAGCGCGGTCCCGGCGGTGGCGCAGCAACTACCGGCGAACCTCGACAAGGCCAACGCGCTGGTCATCGACACCACCAAGGGCCGCATCGTCATTAAGCTCAGGACCGACCTTGCGCCCCAGCACGCCGAGCGCCTCAAGCAGCTCGCGCGCGAGGGCTATTACAACAACGTGCCGTTCCATCGCGTGATGGATGGCTTCATGGCGCAGACCGGCGACGGCCAGAATTTCAACGGCACCGGCGGCTCGAAATACCCGAACCTGAAGCAGGAATTCTCCAAGGTGCACTTCGCACGCGGCATCGTCGGCATGGCCCGGCGCGGCGACAGCGTCGACACCGCCAACTCGCAGTTCTTCATCATGTTCGCCGACGGCGGCAGCCTCGATAACCAGTACACCGTGGTCGGCGAGGTCGTGCAGGGCATGGACGTCGTCGACAAGCTGAAGAAGGCGCCGCCCGGATCAAGCAGCGGCACCGTCACCGATCCCGACAAGATGGTGAAGGTGCAGGTCGCCTCCGACATCAAATAAGAGGACGGGGCGATGGCGCGCTGCGGCAACAGGCTGCTGCTGGCTGCCGCGGTGCTGTTTCTCGGCATCTCCGGCGCGGCCGCCGAGGATGCGCCGGTCAACACCATCCAGGACATCTTCCGGCATCTGCGCACCTGCTGGAAGCCGCCGCCGCCCGCCAAGGCTCGCCCTATCGACATCACCGTCGTCGTGAGCTTTAACCGGACCGGAAACATTCTGGGCCATCCGAGGATTACCTATGAATCCGCGGAGGCCTCCGACAATGACCGGCTGCAATACCGGATCGCGGTGATGGAGGCGTTGCAACGCTGCACGCCGATGCCATTTACCGATGCAATGGCCGGCGCCGCCGCAGGGCGTCCATTCGCGATCCAGTTCCGCAACCGGAAGACTTCACCTCCAACGCAAGAGAGACCAGCATGAGTGTCACCGAAAACACATTGATCCTCGAGACCACGCAGGGCCCCGTCACCATCGAGATGCGGCCCGACCTCGCGCCCGGCCATGTCGCGCGCATCAAGGAGCTGGTCCGCGAAGGCTTTTACGACGGCATCGTGTTTCACCGCGTGATCGAGGGCTTCATGGCGCAGACCGGCTGCCCGCACGGCACCGGTACCGGCGGCTCCGGCAAGAAGCTGAAGGCCGAGTTCAACAAGGAGCCGCATGTGCGCGGCACCACCTCGATGGCGCGCGCTGCGAGCCCGGATTCCGGCGACAGCCAGTTCTTCATCTGCTTCGACGACGCCCGCTTCCTCGACAACCAGTACACCGTGTGGGGCAAGGTCACCGAGGGCATGGAGAACGTCGACAAGATCAAGCGCGGCGAGCCGGTGCAGAACCCGGACAAGATCGTCAAGGCGCGGATGGCGGCGGACACGGAGTAAGCGGCTTTGCCGGTGTCATGCCCCGCGCAGGCGGGGCATCCAGTAATCACCAGCGGTGGTTACAACAAAGATCGTGAGTACTGGATCGCCCGCCTGCGCGGGCGATGACAAGTTCTGGGTATGCGCACCGACCTCTTCGATTTCGACCTGCCCGCCGAGCGCATCGCCCTGCGCCCGGYGAGCCCGCGCGACTCCGCGAAGATGCTGGTCGTGGAGCATGGCGCGCTGCGCGACCAGATCGTTTCCGAGCTGCCGCAATGGCTGAAGCGCGGCGACCAGCTCGTTGTCAACGACACCAAGGTGATCGCGGCGCAGCTCAAGGGCCGCCGCATCGGCCGCGAGACCGAGCCGAAGATCGAGGCGACGCTGATCAAGCGGCTCGACGGCTCGCGCTGGCAGGCGCTGGTGAAGCCCGCCAAGAAGCTCATGGCCGGCGATCGCATCCGCTTCGGCAACGAGGGCAAGGTCTGCCTGCTCGGCCATCTCGACGCCGAGGTTGAGGCCAAGGGCAGCGAGGGCGAGGTGACGCTGTCGTTCTCGTTCCATGGCCCCGCGCTAGACCAGGCGATCGCCGATCTCGGCAGCCCGCCGCTGCCGCCCTACATCGCCTCCAAGCGCACGCCCGACGATCAGGACCTCGCCGACTACCAGACGATGTTCGCGGCCAACGAGGGCGCTGTCGCCGCGCCGACCGCAGGGCTGCATTTCACGCCCGCGCTGGAGCAGGCGCTGCGCGAGCGCGGCGTCGGCCTCAAC
>NZ_JBFUES010000927.1:0-2961 GCF_056403875.1 Bradyrhizobium sp. P2_E8 | reverse complement strand
GCCATGCCCTGCTCGACCATCGCTTCCAGCTTGTCGATGAGATCGCGGTCGGTGCCCTCGGGCTCGGCTTCGGTCGCCTCGAGGCCGGCGAGGATTTCCTTGATGCGGTCGATCGAGGACAGGATCACCGTCACCGCCTGCCCCGTCACCGGCATGCCGTCACGGAATTTGCCCATCAGCGTCTCGCCGGCATGCGCCAGCGCTTCCAGACGCGGCAAGCCGAGGAAGCCGCACGTACCCTTGATGGTGTGGACCAGGCGGAAGATGTTATCCAGGATCTTGGCGTTGTTCGGCTCCTGCTCGAACTTCACCAGCTGATTGTCGAYGGTGTCCAGGCTCTCGCTGGTCTCCGTCAAGAACTCCCGCAACAGATCATCCATGAGCTACGCCTTACTGAGCTGGGCTTCGGCGCCTGAGCCACGCTTGGCATCGACGGAAGTCCGCGCGTGGATCGTTAGACAACCCCTTTCACGGTCCCGTTAATTTCATCCTCCGTGCTAATACGGATATTGAAGAGAAGTTTGCGGTTCAGCCGCATGTTGCGGCACTTTTCGGCAAAACGGCACCGAACCGTCGCGAAAGGAAGCGTTAGGTAAATGCGCCGATAACGGCGAGGCAACACGCGCGAAAAGTTCTGCTCGTGAAGGACGATATGCACGGCCCGGGTGGGATCGAAGCCGATCGCCCGCAATCGGGAGCGCTCTTGCGACCATCGCATCGCGCCCTGCCGGGATCCGGAAGGCCCGCGGTTGTGGTAAACGGATGCTTACCCCGCCGCTACGACGGCCTGCGCCGCGCTAACCCAGGCGTGCGGCCGCGGCAACGTTGTCGGAACGGTGCTCCGCGAGGCAATCCTTGATGGCGGCGAGCAACGCGAGCGGCGTGAACGGCTTGCGCAGACAGCGTGCCGCGCCGAGCTCGAGCGCCATCCGGAGGAAATCGGGAGCGGGTGAATTCAGATTTACGAAAGCGTAGCCGGACATCGCGATCAGCGGAATGGTGGGCGCCCGCTCGTGGAAGATCCTGATCGATTCGAAGYCGCGCATGTGCGGCATGAAGATGTCGATGATCACCAGATCGAAATGATCGTGTTCGAGGGCGCGCAGTTCGACCTCGCCTCCTTCGGCAATCGTCACCCGAAAATGGTTTCGCTGGAGATAGACCTCGATGGCCATGCACACCATCGGGTCGTCGTCGACAACGAGAATATGGCGCAGATTTTCTGTCCCCGTTTGAGCTTCCAGTTTCGGCGATTCAATAATTGAACCGTGGGGCACGCCTTTCTCCTCTGGTTGGGATCGAAGAATTGACGGTCGCAAACACCTTTGGCGGAGACAGGAAACGGAAACGACGGATGCGAAATCTGCAGCCGTGCGGCGCCATGGTTCGGAGCGATGTCCGGTTGCGGTAACCGCTCGTCCAATGGACGAGGCTGCGCGGACTGACCGGCGTCCGATCGCAGCGCGGATGCAGTGCTGCCGGCTCATGAAGGCCCCCCTACCGCTTTTTCCTGCGCAGCCTCGCAGGATGCGCGAAGGTTCCCGAGCGAATCAGCGCGCAGTACTTATTTCCGGCGCAAATGCGACAGCCTGTCTGTCCTCTAACGGGTATATGGACAGCCACACAACCTGTACAATATGCTTTGTTGCGACGCAACTTGACCGGAAAAATGGACGCGGCGTCGATCTTAGATTGAACGCGTCGGAATTGATCCTGCATGACCGCGAGCGGCTCCCCGCCCAATCAATTGCTGCGAATGCTCGATGCTGCGGATTTCGACCTGCTGCGCCCCCATCTCGCGACAGTCGAAATGGTCAGGGAATCTGTCTTGGGCGAAGCGGGCGCCGCACTGAGATACGTCTACTTCCCGCACCGCGGGTCCGTTTCGATCACGCTGGGCTTGTCCGAAGGACAAATGATCGAGATCRCAATGCTGGGACGCGACAGCGTCGTGGGCGGCGGCGCGGCGCTTACCGACGGCATCGCGCTGGCGGACGCGGTCGTGCTCTTCCCGGGCACGGCGTCCATGCTTGAAATCGGGGCTTTCCGGACGATCGCCGCCGCGAGCGTGCCGTTTCGAAGTCTGATGGTGCGTCATGAGCAGGTCCTGCTCGCACATGCGCAGCGATCGTTGCTCTGCAATACGCTGCACCCGGTCGAGGCCCGGTTGGCGCGCTGGCTCTTGCGGGCCCACGACCTCTCCGACGGCTCGATCCTGCCGCTGACACAGGAGGCGCTGGCACAGATGATGGGCGTGCGGCGCAACGCCATTTCGCTCGTCGCGCATGCGCTGCAGCGGGCTGGCATCATTCGCTACACCCGCGGGCAGATCGAAGTCATCGAACCGCGCGCGCTGGAGACGACGTCCTGCGACTGCTATGCGGCGGTCAAGGCCTTCCATTCTCGCCTGCTCGGAGCGCCGCGGTGACGAGAGCCCGAGGCGGCCGGTCGGCATGCCGTGGTGCACACAGCCTCGCAGGGGTGACGCCGCACCCGGACATCTTGTCTCAATTGCCTATATATCCCGACGGGAACATGATGGAGTCCGCCCGTGCCGGGATCGGCAAATTCGCTCTCGCAAGTCCCTGCCTGACGAGACGGGAGGCAGCTTTGGAAACGATRGCGCGTCCATCCAACGGTTTCCTGTCCGCGCTGTCGGCGGACGATTACGAGTTGATCCGCCCGCACCTGCGCACGGTCGATCTGCCGCACGAGGCCGTTCTGGTCGAGGCCGGCGAGACGCTCAAGCGCGCGTTCTTTCCCCACCGCGGCGTCATCTCGCTGGTGGTGAAGTTCGCCAAGGGCGAGCACGTGCAGGTCGCGATGATCGGCCGCGACAGCTTGCTCGGCACGCTCTCGACCATGGGCGATGCATGCGCGCTGAACACGGCGATCGTGCTGATTCCCGGCGTCGCGTCGATGATGGATCTCGACCGGCTGCGCATCGCGGCCGACCAGAGC
>NZ_JBFUES010000926.1:0-2961 GCF_056403875.1 Bradyrhizobium sp. P2_E8 | reverse complement strand
CTTCCGACACAGCGCCGGGGCGAATAACAACCATCCGACATGACGCACGTGCTTCGGCGGTGACGGCCCCGTCGCCGCGGGCGCATTCATTTTTCAAGGAATCCTCGTGTCGCATAAGCTTGCCTCGGCGCTCCTCGCAGCGCTCTTCCTCGCCATCTCGTCTCTCGCCGGCGCCCACGCCGAGCAGCGTGCGCCGGCGACCAATGCTGCGGCCACGCTATCGCCGGACGAGGCCAGGCGCGCGCTGGAGACGCTGCAGGACGACCAGAAGCGCGCGCAGATGATCGACACGCTACGCGCGATCGCGAATGTATCAGGTCAGCAGCAGCCTGCGTCGTCCGCACCCGAACAGAAATCGCCGATCCCGCTTTCGGCCGACGGCCTCGGTGCGCAGCTCCTGCTCACGGTATCGGAGCAGATCGGCGAGATCTCGGGTGAGATCGCCAGCGCGGCGCGGACGCTCACACACTTCCCGGCCTTCTACTACTGGATCGTGCGAACCGCGAACGATCCCGCGGCCTACAATCTCCTGATCGAGATCGCCTGGAAGCTCGCGCTGGTGCTCGGCTGCGCCCTCTCCGCCGAATGGGTGATCTTTCGTCTGATCCGCCGTCCGGTCGCGTTCCTGGAAGGACGCGTGCCCCAGACCGCGCATCTGCCGGCGCACGCGACGCTCGTCGCCGATCCGCCGTCATCGGTGGCCGATGTCACCCCGGCGCCCGAACTGCACAAGCGTCGCCACAGTCTGATGCGGATCTGGCAAGTCCTGCTGCGGCTGCCCTTCGTGCTGGGGCGCCTGGTGCTCGAATTGCTTCCCGTGTTCGTTTTCGTGGGCATCGCCACCGCGCTGCTCGGAACGGAGATCGGCGAGCCCACGACCGTCCGCCTCGTGATTCTCGCGGTCGGCAACGCCTATGCGTTCTCGCGCGGGCTCATCTGCGTGGTCCGCGCGCTGGTGGGGCCGTTCGGCCTGTTTCCGGTTCGGGCCGAGACCGCGGCCTATATCGAGATCTGGGCACGACGCATCGTCGCCGTCGGCGTCTCCGGCATCGCTTTCGCCAATGTGGCGCTGCTGCTCGGTCTGCATCGCGCCGGCTACGCCGCGCTGCTGCGCATGGTGATGCTGGTGGTGCATCTCTTCATCGTCGTCATCATCCTGCAATGCCGCCGCCAGGTCGCCGAAGCCATTCGCGCGCCCGCCGAGCGGCCGGGGATTGCGGCGCGCCTGCGCAACCGCATCGCCGGTGGCTGGCATTATCTCGCGATCGCGCTCGATCTTGCGCTGTGGGCCGTGTGGGCGCTCAACATCCGCAACGGCTATGCGCTGCTGCTGCAATATTTCGTCGGAACCATCGTGGTGGCGCTGATCACGCGCATTGCCATCATGCTGACGCTGGGCCTGATCGACCGCGGCTTCCGCATCAAGCCGGAGATCCTGCAGCGCTTTCCGGGGCTGGAAATCCGTGCCAACCGCTATCTGCCGCTGCTGCGCAAGATCGTATCCGGCGTGATCGCCTTCATCGGCTTCGTGGCCGTGCTCGAGGTCTGGGGCGTGGATGCCATTGTCTGGTTCTATGGCGGCCAGATCGGCGGCCGGCTGATCTCGGCGGTGGTGACGATCGGCATTGCCGTGTTTATCGCCGCGGCGATCTGGGAAATCAGCAATGCGCTGCTGGATCGCCAGATCAATGCGCTGTCCAGGGACGGGCACTATGCGCGCGCCGCGCGCCTACGCACCTTCCAGCCGATGCTGCGCACCGCGCTGCTCTGCGTGATCGCCGCCGTCGTCGGCCTCACGGCGCTCAGTGAGATCGGCGTCAATGTCGCCCCGCTGCTCGCAGGTGCCGGCATCGTCGGCATCGCCATCGGTTTCGGTTCGCAAAAACTGGTGCAGGATCTCATCACCGGCCTGTTCCTGCTGCTGGAGAACACGGTGCAGGTGGGCGACAATGTCAGCGTGTCGGGGCTCTCAGGCGTCGTCGAGAACGTCTCGATCCGCACCATCCGCCTGCGCGCGGGCGACGGCGCCGTGCACATCGTGCCGTTCAGCGCGGTCACGACCATCACCAATGCCAGTCGCGGTGCCGGCAACGCCTCCGTCAGCGTCAACGTGTCCTACAAGGAGGACACCGACCGCGCCGGTCAGATCCTCAAGGACATCGTCGACGAGATGCGCCGCGAGGGTGACTTCCGCGCGCTGATCCGCGGCGACCTCGAACTCTGGGGCGTCGACAAGGTCGATGGCGCGATGGTGTCGATCGTCGGCCAGATCCGCTGCACCGAGGCCGGCCGCTGGCCTGTCCAGCGCGAGTTCAACCGCCGCATGAAGCAGCGCTTCCAGCAGAACGGCATCGAGGTCGCGTCCGCGACCCAGACCATCCTGATGCAGATCGCGCCGCCGGCAGACAACGCGGCCACCCTGACCCCGCGGCGGGCGGCCGGATAGAGGCTCGACGAACTTCTCCCTTGCCTCCGCTCACGCGGCAGCGTTCACTCCGGCTTCAGCCCGCTGACAAGATGCGGGCGGCAAAAAGGGTGGGGAGAACGATGCGGGGGCTGTGGGGCGGACTACGCGGTCATCTGATCGTCATTGGCGTGTTGATCGGATGCGCGGCAGGGACCGCGCCGGCAGGCGCCCAGCCGTTTCCATCGCGCCCCATTACGCTCGTGGTGCCGTTTGCGGCGGGCGGGCCGACCGACACGCTGGCGCGAATCCTGTCCGAACGGATCGCTGCCGAGCTGCACACGACGGTGGTGGTCGAGAACGTCGCGGGCGCCTCCGGCAGCATCGCCGGCGCCCGCGTCGCGCGCGCAACCCCTGACGGCACGACGATCACCATCGGCCATTGGGGCACGCATGTGCTCAATGGTGCGATCTTCAAGCTGCCCTACGACGTCATCGCCGATTTCGAGCCGGTCGCGACGATTGCGATGGGGACGCAGCTCATCGTCGGCAGGAAG
>NZ_JBFUES010000925.1:0-2963 GCF_056403875.1 Bradyrhizobium sp. P2_E8 | reverse complement strand
GGTCTTCACGTTGCCGATTTGCGACTTGATGGTCTTGCTCAGCAGCGAGGCCTGCTCGGCGATGGTGGCGCCGCCGAGATAGGCGACGCCTGCGAGCAGCACCGCAAGCACGACGCAGACGATCGCGAGCCGGACCGGATGCGGCAGGTGCACGCGGCGGCCGAGCGCGTTGGTCAGTGCGTTGAGGGCGACACCGAGCAGCATGCCGGTGAAGATCAGCAGCAGGGTGGTCGCAAAATACCAGGTGAAGACCAGCATCGCCGTGAACAGCACGACGCCGATGCCGCCGACCGAAATTGCCCAAGCCAGATCGGTGCGGGTCGAGGAGCGTTGGTCTGCGAGGATGGTCACATCATGTCCTTTTCGGCGGCTGCGGGCGGGGCACTCTTTCGACAAACGCGCTTCCGATCAAGACCGCGTCAACGCGCTGGTTTGACGCTGCCGCGCGAACGGTGCAGAGCGATGAGGACAAACAGGTGGGGGGCGCTTGAGTTTCATTAGCAAGTGGGCCGGTCTGCTCGGGCTTCTGGCGCTGATCGTGATCGGCGACCAGATCCGGATCAGTCGACCCGGCCACAAATATCGCCTCACGGTCGAGGTGACGACGCCTGACGGGATCAAGACGGGGTCCGGCGTTCTGGCTGTCGTGCCTGACCGCAACTATAGCCGCGGCGGCCGCACCACGATGCGCGGGGAGGCTGTGTTCGTCGACCTCGGCCGAGGAAAGAACCTGGTGGCATTGCTGGCGCATCAGCAGGGCGGCAAGCTCGACCTCGACGACATCAACTACGTCGCGCTGCGTGCCTATGGCGCTGCGCGCGGCGACCGCGTCTCGTTCAACGATATCAGCCGGCAGGCCGGCATTGTCCCGGTGCAGGGGGAGCCGATCCCCGTGCTCGTCAGCTTTGGCGATCCCCGAGATCCCCAGACCGCGCGCCTTGTCGCCGGCGACCATGCGGATACGGTTCTGGGCGACGGCTACGCCGTCCGCGGCCTCACCGCCGAGGTGGTGCCCAACGGCTTTTGGCCGATCGATTTCGGTGGCGTGCTCGGGGAGCCCGTGACGCGCGGAATCGAGGCGAAATTGCCCTGGTTGGGCGTGCCCGGTGAGGCGGCGGCGACTGCGCTGAAGGCGGCCGGCCTGCCCGTCGTGGGGACAACCGAGGCCCGGGAGGCATTTGCGCGAAAATAGCATTGCCGTCCCGCGATCCCTTCTGTTGAATTTGTTCCACCCCAAGGGCATGTTTGGAGAATCTTCTTACGCGGGAGGTCGGAACGGGAGATGAGAAAGCCGGTCGTCGGCGTRATCGGGAACGCCCATCGCGTCGAAAATCGATTTCAGGTCCAGATGGTCGGCGAGCGCAATTTGCGCGCTGTGGCCGAGGTTTCCGGCGGCCTGCCGATGATGTTTGCGGGAGCGCCCGACATCACCGATATCGGCGCGCTGCTCGACGTGGTCGACGGGATCGTGCTCACCGGCGCCCGCGCCAACGTGCATCCGACCCGTTTCAATGTCGATCCGTGCGAGCGGCACGAACCCTACGACATCCACCGCGACGAGGTGGCACTGGCGCTCTCCGTTGCCTGCGTGTCCCGCGGCATTCCGCTGTTCGGGATCTGCCGCGGCCTGCAGGAGATGAACGTCGCCTTCGGCGGCTCGCTGCATCCGGAGATCCGCGAAATCCCCGGCCGCATGAATCACCGCATGCCCAGGCTCGAGAACGGCGAGATCCATCCCGATCCGACCGTGGTGTTCGCCGACCGTCACGACGTCGACCTGACGCCCGGAGGCGCCTTCGCACAGCTGCTCGGCTGCGAGAAGATCAGGGTCAATTCGCTGCACGGCCAAGGCATTCTCGATCCCGGCAAGCGCGTGCTGATCGAAGGCGTCGCCGAGGACGGCACCATCGAGGCGATCCGCATCGCGGAAGCCCCGACCTTCGCGCTCGGCGTGCAATGGCACGCCGAATACGACCCCCAGCGCAATCCGATCAACCGCAAGCTGTTCGAGGCGTTTGGTGAGGCGATGGTCGTACGCCAGCGTGCGACGGTGTAACAAGAGGCTCGCTCTTACGCCGTCCGCTCCATCCTTCGCGCGCGATAGGCCTGCGGCGACATCAAGGTGAGCTTGCGGAAGGCCTTGCGAAAGCTGCTCTCGTCCTCGTARCCGGCCGTGCGCGCGATGGTCTTGATCGGCTGCGTCGTCGTCTCCAGCAGGGTGCGCGCGTGCTCGACGCGGCGGCGCATGATGAAGGCTTGTGGCGGCTCGCGCGTGAGCTCCTGAAACTTCCGGTTCAGCGTGCGCTCGCTGAGGCCGAGCGCGCCGGCGAGGCGCTTGACCGTCATCGGGCTCCGGCCGGTGCGACGGACCAGCAGGTCGGCCCTGGTCAGCAGCGGGTCCTGCGAGAGCAGGTAGCCCACGGGCATGAAGATCGATTGGGTGCGCTGCGCGGTGTCGATCACGACGTAGTCCGCGCATAGTTTTGCGATCTCCTTGCCGTCGACCATCTCGATCAGCCTGAGCAGGAGGTCGACCCACGACATCGGGCCGGCGGCGCAGACGATGCGGTCCGCGCTGGTGATGACGGCGTCCGGGGCGAGGTCGATCGCGGGATGGCGCTGTCGAAGCTCGCTTTGCAGCCACCAGGTGATGGTGGCGCGGCGGTTGTCGAGCAGGCCAGCTCCCGCGAGCAGGAACACGCCGCTGCAAAAGGCCCCGATCAGCCGGCCGTTGGCGTGCTGTTGCCGCAGCCAGGCGCCGGCACGGGCATATTGCGGTTGCAGGCGTTCCGCCGTGACGTGATCGACGAGGCTGCCGGGGACGAGGATCACGTCGAAGCCGGCGCGCTTGCCGATCGCGCCGTCGACCGCGACCGTCTGGCCGCCGCCGGCACGCACGGCTTTGCCGTCGAGCGACAGCGTCTGCCAGCTGAAGCGGGATTTTGCCCCGCTCTGCTGCATCA
>NZ_JBFUES010000924.1:0-4512 GCF_056403875.1 Bradyrhizobium sp. P2_E8 | reverse complement strand
GCAGCACGTTGATCAGGTTCTTGTTGAAGTCCTGACGAACCTGCACAATCGTCAGGTTCGAACCCAGAGCCGAGGCTTCCGAGCGCAGCGTGCTCGAGGCCGAGTTCAGGTTGGTCAACACCTTGTTGGTGGCAGCGTTGTCGATGAAGTCGACACCGCTGGTCAGCGCAGCGAGGCCCAGACCCTTGGAGTTGTAGGTCACGCCGGTGATGCTCAGGCTCGACTTGGCGGTCTCGTCGAACACCAGCTTGAGCTGGTCTCCGTTGAGCAGGTTGACGCCGTTGAACGAGGAGTCCTGCGCCGTGGAGTCGATCTGGTTCAGGATGTTGTTGTACTGAGACACCAGGTTCGCGCGCGAGGTCTGGGCGACCGTGTCCTGGACGGGACTGGAAGCCGTCGAGAACGTCAGCGCCGTGGTCAGCGTGCCACCGATCGCACCACCCGCGGCGCTCGATCCGATGGTCGAGGACGCGTAGTCGTTGGTGGTGGAGACCGTCAGCAGGCCGTTGGCGTCGATCGTCGCCGTCAGGTTGTTGGCCTGCAGCTTCGAGTTGAGCTGATCGAGCGTCTTGACCGTGCCGYTGGTGCCGTCGCCGAAGGTGACRTTGACCGCCGTGCCGCCGTTGAAGGAGGAGAASGTCAAGGTCTTGCCGSTGAKGCCGCCGACGCCGGAAGTACGGGCCGCGGTGAACGCGGTCGAGGTCCCGGTGTTGCCGGCGARGCCAAGCGCGTTCAGCGCGTTGCCGGTGCCGGTGATCGACAGATCGGCGTTGACGCCGGTCGAGAGCTTGAGCTGGCCCGAGGCGTTGATCGACGAGTTGGTCTGGCCGGTGGCCGTCGCAAGCGTCGCGGTGCCGTTGGCGTTGACCGTCGCGGTCTGCACGCCGGTGGCAAGATCGATCGCCTTCAGCACGTCGTTGACGTTGCCGCCCTGCAGATAGACGGTCGAGTTGCCGTTGCCGTCGGTGAGGACGTTACCGCTGGCACCGAAGCCGCTCGGAACGCTCGGAGCACCGGTCGAACCCGGGATCGGCGCGTTCTTGAAGGTGATGACGTGACCGTCGACATTCAGCGTCGAGCCGTCCGCAATCGTCGCACCGAGCGAGCCCGAGCTCGTGGTCCGGTTGACGCTCACGGTGGCGTTGCCGCCGCCCACCGACGTGGTCAGGCCGAGCGACTTGAGCAGGTCGGCCTTGCCGGTGACGCTCAGATCCGCACCCGTCGAGCTCTTCAGCGTGACGGCGCCGCCACCAACGCTCGAAGCGGTCTGGTTGAGGCTGGTCGCGATCGTCGCAGCGCCGGAGCTGATGGATACCGTCTTGACGCCGCTGGCCAGATCGACCGCGGTCAGCAGGTCGCTGACAGTCGCAGCCGGGGTGCCCGCCGTGCCGAGATAGACGGTGGTGTTGCCGTTGCCGTCGGTGACGAGGTTACCGCTGACGCCAGAACCGGACGCAACCGCGGTCGAGGCCGGAGCCGAGCCGCTGCGGAACGTGATGGTCTTGCCGTTTACGGTCAGCGTGTCGCCGTCGGCGGGCTGCGCGTTGCTGGCCAGGCCGGTTGCGGTCGTGCCGTTGGTGGCGATCAGGGTGATGGCGCCGGTCAGCGCCGTGGTGCCGTCGCCGGCCGTTCCCGCGGTGCCTGTGAACGAGCCGATGGTGGCGCCGAGCGTCGTGGTGCCGCTTGCCGCCGTGGTGCCGCCGGCCGCGCCGCTATACACGACGTTGCTGCTCGCCGTCGCGCTSGCAAAGGAGGTCGTGCCGCGCAGGTCGGCCGCCGTCGCACCGGAGATCGTCGYGGAGACGTTCGACTTGGTGGAGTAGCCGACCGTGGTCTGCAGCGCCTGGTTGGCGATCGACTTCGCRSWGTCGATCAGCTTCTGCAGCGASGTGATGCCGGTGTTGGCRGCCTGCAGCACCTGCACGCCGTTGGCGATGCCATCGAGCARRTTGTTGATGTCGCTGGCGCGGTTGTCGAGCGACTGTGCCGTRAAGAAGTTGGTSGGATTGTCCAGGGCCGAGTTGACGCTCTTRCCGGTCGACAGACGGYTCTGYGTGGTGGCGAGAAGATCAGCGGTGGACTGGAGGGAGAGGAGGTTCTGACGAACCGAAGAGGAGAGAACAATGCCGGACATACGCTGTTACCTTTCTGGTAAACGCTACTGTTACGCGTCTGCTGTGATCATCATGATCAAGCGACCGCCGGACCGTGGCGCCGAGAATCTAACGAAGCATGAAATCAATCCGGCGCTTTCGTTGAGTCGGCGCATGATTCGCCCCGGCAAGCGGTCCACACCGCCGCGCCGCCACACAGATAAGATATTGAACTTAATTGTGTTTTCCGCGCGCCGCACGGAGATTCACAACTCGTTAACTAGTTGCGAGCGAGAATCAGGTCAAGATAGACCGCAACGAGCGCTCGGTTACGAAAGCGTTGATGGAGAACAGGCATGGCTCTCAAGGTCGAGCTCAAACCGCACGAACGCATCATCGTCGGCAACTCGGTGATCACCAACACGGACCAGCGCGCCCGCCTCCTGATCGACGGCGAGAACGTGCCGATCCTGCGCGAGCGCGACATCCTCACGCCAGAGACCGCAAACACGCCCGCCAAGCTCGTCTATCTGGCGGTCCAGCTCATGTATATCTCGCCGGATCCGCAGACCCAGCACGGCACCTATTTCAACCTCGTGCGGGACATCGTCACCGCGGTGCCGAGCTCCTGGCCGATCATCGAAGCCATCAACAACAACATCCTGAACGGCGACCTCTACCGGGCGCTGAAGGATGCCCGCAAGCTGATCGCCTATGAGGAGAAGCTGCGGGGCCAGTACGAAGCCACGCATCCCGCGCCCACGACAACGCTGCCCAACGACAACGGCCCCGGATCGCCTCCGAGGCCGTTGTCGTTTCAGCGATGCATCGATGCTACTGCGCCGCGAGCGGCGGCGCCTCGATCTCGATCACTCCGTCGCCGACCCGCCGTGCGCCAAAATCAAGTATGGCCGCAACCAGCGCATCGATGTCCGTCTCGTCGGTGCGGTGGTTGACGATGGCGGCGCGGATCGCGAACTTGCCGTCCAGCGTGGTGCCTGATGGCGCAGCGATGCCGGACTCCTGGACATCAGCGACGATCTCGCGATTGACGGCATCATCGGCGCGGTAACGGAAGCAGACGATGTTGAGGTTTACCGGCGCCAGCAATTCCAGCCGCGGCTCGGCGAGCACGCGCGCTTCCAGATATTTTGCCAGCGCGCAGCTTCGCGCGATCACCGCACCCAGCCGGTCGGTGCCGAATGTCTTCAGCGTGAACCAGGTCTTCAGCGCGCGGAAGCCGCGCGACAGATCGGGACCGAGATCGCAGGGCCAGACCGCGCCTGCGGCAAGCCCCCTCGCCTCGCGGCTCAGATAGGCCGCCGGCTGCGCAAAGGCCTGTCGATGCTGCTCGCCGTCGCGCACCAGCAGGAAGCCGGCATCGTAGGGCACCTGTCCCCATTTGTGGAAATCGAGCGCAATGGAATCCGCAAGCTCGATGCCGCCGAGCACCGGCGCAAGCTCGGGCGCCAGGATCGCGAGCGCACCGAACGCACCGTCGACGTGAAACCAGATTCCCTCCTCGCGGCACAGCTCCGCGATGGCCTTGAGGTCGTCGATCGCGCCGATATCGACCGTGCCAGCGGAGGCGACGACGAGGAACGGCTTGAAGCCGACCTCGCGATCGACCGCGATCTGCGCACGCAGCGCGGCGACGTCGATGCGATGATCGGCATCGACGTCGATCTTGCGCAACGCATCGGTGCCGAGCCCGGCAATGTCCATCGCCTGCGAGACGCAGCCGTGCGCGGCACGTGACGTGTAGGCGGTCAGCAGCGCGCCGTCGTTGCCGATGCCGTATTGTCGCGCCAGCGTGCCGAGCGCGCTGGTACGCGCCACCAGCACCGCCATCAGGTTGGCCATCGACGTGCCCGTGACGAAAATGCCGCTCGCACTCTCCGGGAAGGCCAAAAGGCGGCGCATCCAGTCGATGATCTGGCGCTCGACCTCGATCGGCATGTGGTCGCGCCCGCCGAGATTGGCGTTGAGGCCGGCGGCGAGCATTTCCGCGAGCATGCCGACCGCAGTGCCGCCGCCATGCACCCAGCCCATGAAGCCGGGGTGGACGTTGCCGGTCGCATAGGGCGCGACGTGCTCGGCGAATTCGCGATAGACATCGGCGAGATCGCTCGCCTCGCGTGGCACGTCGGCCTTGAATGCCGCGCGGACGTCATCGGGGATCGGCTGCCACACCGGACGCGCACGAATGTTGGCGATGCTGTCGATCGTCTCGTCGAGCATGCGATGAGCGAGCGCGCGAAACGCGTTCCAGTCCTGCGGATCGAGCGAGGTGTCGGTGGCGGCGGCTTGCGTGGTGTCGGTGGCGGCGGCTATGCGGCACTCCCCTCGCCGGCTTTTGCGTGTCGCGACAGCATCGCGGTGAATGCGGCCGACAGCATCGCGGTGAAGGCGGCGAAGA
>NZ_JBFUES010000923.1:0-2966 GCF_056403875.1 Bradyrhizobium sp. P2_E8 | reverse complement strand
GTGTTGCGGGAGACGGTAGGCGTTCCAAGGTCGTGTTCAGATCGTAAGAAAAAAACCGGCCACACCACCCTGGAACGGAGGGAGATCGGGACGATGCTGCTGCCGGTAGTCGGCAAGGAGCGCGCGGAGGGCGTTCCACGGATCGCCGTCGAGAGTTTCGCCATCACAGCTCGCTCGTCCGTCCGCGATTACGTAGGTACTGAACGGGTCGCACGCCAAATATGAATAGCGTCCGAGCAAAGCGCAGTTCGCAGCGCTGTCCAGAAACGTAAGGTGTGGCCGATCCGCGAGACGGCGCATCGCTGTGATCGGCTCGATCCAGGACAACTCTGTGACATGCATCGGGCTTACTGAGCGATATCTGCCAAGCTGTAATCGGCCGCGAAGCGTAGCTCCCTCAGTGGTCGTACCCGCCTAATTGATTCTTGATAGAGAGCATGCGCCTTATAAGCCGCGAGCTCCACCTCATTATCGAACTCACCATAAAGCACGATGTCGATGTCGTTACCGAGTTGGTCGGTCTTGCGGTTGCGGGCGACCTCTAGCCGGCGCGCATGAGGGATTGCAGCAAGAACCGACAGACCGTCGACGATCTGATCGATATGGGACGTATCATTGGCGGTGAAGAAGACGATGTGACGAATCATGGCCCGCCTTGGCTAGTGCGAGATGAGTGAGCGTTGCCGAGCGATCTATACGGGCTTCGAAATGGCTGTCTACTCCAAAAACGAGTTGTCTGACGGTCCGTGTGATCCAGCAAGAACCAGATTCCTCGATTGAACAAGTGGAAGCCAAAATGCATTCGAAATATCGACGCCCGGCGTGCGGCAGCGCCGCCTTTCGTATGACTAATAGTGTGAGAAGATTTGCGCGATGATCGCGCGATCGTTGGACGTTCTTATCTGTTCGATCACCGTTTTTGAGTAGTATGTTTCTTTTTCTCGCTCTCAGTTGACAGTTTTATCTCGTTCCCCATAGGAAGGCGCCGGCTTTAGGGATGCGGCTAGGCTCAACGGAACCATCAGATGAGAAAAGTGCTGGCCGCAAAACTGCACGGCATCCGCGTGACGGAGGCCAACCTTCACTATCACGGCTCAATCACGCTCGATCCGGATCAGTGCCATGAGGCGGGGATTCTGCCGATGGAGTTCGTGGAGATTTGGAATAAGAACTCCGGGACGCGAATTTCGACTTATGTAATTTTTGGCGAACCCGGCTCGCGTTGTTGTGTACTCAACGGCGCTGCCGCGCGCACCTGCCAAGTCGGCGATCAGWTTATCGTTTGCAGTTCGATGTACGTGGATGGAGCGGAAATCGTTCGGCTGAAACCAAAAATTCTTGCGTTTGATCGCAACAACCACATTTCCGATCGCTTGACGTATTCGGTCGCTCGGGATGGTGCCGAGCGCTATTGCTTCGAAATCCTAGGTGAGGAAGGCGACGTAAAACCCATGCCATTTCGAACCGCGGAATCGAACTAGGGCTGACTGGCGGATAGGGATCGAAAATGAGCCACACCTCAGAAGCAGCGGTCGAGCGGGTCACGCTCCCAAGACTGCAACTGTGGAGGGAGGAGGGGCGGCGCCTCGTGATGACGACCGCCTATGATGCGGTCACCGCACGTATTGCGGATCCCATCGTGGATATGATCCTTGTCGGAGACAGCGTCGGCAACGTCTGCCTCGGATTCGATAATACGCTACCGGTCAGCATGGCGATGATGAATCACCATCTCGAGGCGGTTGCGCGCGCAGAACCTCGGGCCTTGCTCGTGGCCGATATGCCATTTCTGAGCTTTCACCTCAGTCCGGAGGACACGATCCGCAACGCCGGAGGTTTCTTGCAGCGTGGCGCTGACGCCATCAAGCTCGAGGGCGGATCCAAACGCGTCGAAATGATACGTGCTCTGGTCGAGTGCGAGATTCCCGTGATGGGTCATCTCGGCTTAACCCCGCAGAGCGTGAATGTCATGGGTGGATTCAAAGTGCAGGGGCGGAACGCCGAGGACGCTTTGCGTCTGCTCGACGACGCCCATCGCCTGCAGGAGGCCGGCTGCTTCGCGCTGGTTCTCGAAGGTGTTCCGGCCGAGCTCGCTGCGCGAGCGACGGAAACGCTGACCATACCTACCATCGGGATTGGTGCAGGTCCTGGTTGTTCGGGGCAGGTGTTGGTGTTCCATGACGTGCTTGGCTTAATTGAAGGCCACGTCCCAAAATTCGTTCGTACCTACGCCGAAGGCTTTCGGGTGTTGCAGGAGGCGCTGTCGCGTTGGGTTGCCGATGTCCGCAACGGTACATTCCCGGCAGCGCAAGAGTCCTATCGGCTTCCCGAAGGCCTCGGCGAGGCGATCGCAAACTGGACGCCCTCCAACCCAAGCTGATGTAAAGCTCGACATGCAAACAATCACGACTGTCGCTGAGCTCCGCCGCGCGCTCCCAAAGGCTCGCAGAGCCGACAAACGCGTCGGGTTCGTTCCGACAATGGGCTATCTGCACGACGGTCACTTGGCGCTGATCGAGGCCAGCCAGGCGCAATGCGACGTCACCGTGGTCAGCATCTTCGTTAATCCCACTCAGTTCGGGCCAAACGAGGATCTCAGCACATATCCACGCGATTTCCAGCGCGATGAGAAACTGTGCCGTGATGCCGGAGTTGCGATTGTCTTCGCGCCTGCCGCGCAGGAAGTCTATCCGGCTCGATTCGAGACCTTCGTTGAACCGGGTGAGCTCACGAAACCGCTCTGCGGCGCTTTCAGGCCGGGACATTTTCGTGGGGTCGCGACGGTCGTAAGCAAGCTGTTCAACATGGTGCAGCCGGACGTCGCGTTCTTCGGGCAAAAGGATTTTCAGCAGTGTGCGGTCGTGCGTCGGATGGCCATCGATCTGAATTTGCCGATCGAGGTCGTTACCGTGCCGACCGTTCGGGAGGCGGACCGTCTCGCGATGAGCAGCCGCAACCGGTATCTC
>NZ_JBFUES010000922.1:0-2970 GCF_056403875.1 Bradyrhizobium sp. P2_E8 | reverse complement strand
CGACCGGACCACGCTGCGCGCCGCGCTGAAACTGTTGTCGGAGGCCGGCTACGATCTCGACGGCACCGTCCTGCGCAACCGCACGACCAGGGTGCCCTTCACGTTCGAGATCCTGGTCACGACCCGCGACCAGGAACGCATCGCGCTCGCCTTCCAGCGCGACCTCAAGCGTGCCGGCATCGAGCCGAGGGTACGGTCGGTCGATCCCGTGCAATTCGACCAGCGCCGGCTCGCTTACGAGTTCGACATGATCCAGAACCGCTGGGACCAGTCGCTGTCGCCCGGCAACGAGCAGTATTTCTATTGGGGCAGCGCTGCCGCCGACAATCCCGGCACCCGCAACTACATGGGCGCCAGGGATCCGGCTGTCGATGCCATGATCGGCGCCCTGCTGGAGGCCCGTGAACATACGGCCTTCGTCTCGGCGGTGCGCGCGCTCGACCGCGCCCTGATCGCGGGCTTCTACACAATCCCCCTGTTTAACGTATCCGAGCAATGGATCGCGCGCTGGAATCGGATAGAACGGCCGAAGGCCATCGCGCTGTCCGGCTACCTGCCGGAGACCTGGTGGTCGAAGGGTGAGCCCAGTCAAGCGAAGTGACGCCGTGAACCAGCCAGCCGTATCGCCGACGCTCGACACGCTGTTCCAGCGCACGCTGATGCGGCAGCCGCACGCGACCGCCCTGCTCGACCCCCTCAACAAGGCGCGCGTGACCGGGCACCAGCCGCGGCGGATGAGCTATGCCGAGGCCGATACCGCCATCGAGGCGCTGTCGGCCTATTTCGTCGAATCGGGCCTGCCGGCCAATTCCGTCATTGCAATCCAGCTGCCTGCTACGGTCGAGTTCGTGCTGACCGTGCTCGCCGCCCATCGCGCCGGCCTCGTCGTCGCCGTGCTGCCGCTGCTGTGGCGCCACGCGGAACTGACTGCAGCGCTCAACCGCACCGCGGCGCGCGCCATCGTCACCATGAGCAAGGTCGACGGCGTCAGCTATGCCGACCTCGCGATGCACGCTGCGGCCGAGGCGTTCTCGATCCGCCATGTCTGCGGCTTCGGCACCGACCTGCCCGAGGGCATGGCCTCGCTCGACGAGGTGCTGGCCCGCCCGCCCGGCACCACGCGTGCCGTGATCCAGGACGGCCGCAAGGCGGCGATGATCTCCTTCGACGTCACGGCGGAAGGTTTTCGCCCGGTGCCGCGGCCGCATTTCAGCCTGATCGCCGGTGGCCTCGCGATGTCGCTGGAGGCCGATATCAAGCAGGGCGCGACCGTGATGGCGGCGTTCACGCCGATGTCGTTCGCCGGCCTCGCCTCCTCCCTCGCGGTGTGGCTGCTCTCGGGCGGTGCGCTGGCGCTGCATCATCCCTTCGAGAACGACGTGCTGGAGCAGCAGATCAACGAGCATGAATGCGAGGTGCTGATCGCGCCCGCGCAGCTCGCGCTGCGGCTCGGCGATTCCGACCTGGCGGCGCGGATGCCGACCTTGCGCAACGTCATCGGCCTGTGGCGCGCGCCCGAGCAGGTGGTGGCAAGCGATGCCTGGATCGCGCCGCATGCGCCGCTGACCGACGTCTATCTGTTCGGCGAGGCCGGATTGTTCGGCGCCCGCCGCGGCGAGGACGGCATGCCTGTTGCGGTGATGCCGGGGCCGCACGGCGCCCCGCGCGAACAGTCCGGTTCATCCATCGCCGGCGAGATCCTGCTGACACCGAAGGGTACGCTCGGCCTGCGCGGGGCGATGGTGCCGATCGCGGCCTACGCCCCGCCGCAGCCGGTCGGCGAGACGCTGATCGCGCAGCCGCCGCGCGACTATGTCGACACCGGCTATGCGGCGCGGCTCGATCGTCCAAGCGGTGCGATCTGCATCACCGCGCCGCCCTCCGGCATCATGGCCGTCGGCGGCTACCGCTTCCTCTCCAACGACCTCCAGGAATGGGCGCGCCGGCTCGGCCAGGGCGCCCTGCTCACCGCGCTGCCCGACCGCCTCTCCGGTCACCGGTTGGCGGGCCGGGCCCAGGACAACGCCCGCGCCCGCGAGGCGCTCAACGAACTCGGGCTTAACCCCCTGATGGTCGAGGCTTTTCGCGACCGCTCCGGGGCGGCCTAGGCGTATTTTCAACCCACCGTTGACGCTGCATTAAGGCGGCCAAACTAGATTGCGCAGCATCTGTCGCGTGATCCGAGTTTGCGATGTCCCAGGCGGGCCCGATCCTCTTTGTTTCCAATGCCGAGCGCCCCGCCTTCGTTGCGGCGCTAGACGAGGCCCGTCTCTTTCCCGTGGTCGACACCGACTGGGCCAGCGCGGCGCGCGCGGTCGAGCAGGTGCAGCCGGCCGCGGTTCTGGCCGCAATGAAAAGTGGGTATGAGCCGTATCTGGCGCTGCTCGCCAGGAAGATCGCCGACCAGTCGCCGTACCTTCCCTTCGTGGCCCTGGATGCGGCGGGCGCGCTGCCACACAACGCCCTGCCCTTCTCCTCGCGCGGCAATCCCGACCGCCTGAGCGCGCGGCTCCGCGCCGCGCTGCGCGTCCGCACCCTTCACGCCACCGTGCTGCGCCGGCTGCCGGAGGTGAAGGTCGCGCTGCCGCAGAGCGATCCGTCGCGCGATGCCACCGTGCTCCTGATCGGCCGCGGCGCGGCCTATCCCGCACTCTCCGTCGCTCTCGGCGAACGCGTCGGCGTCATCGGCGCGCTCTCGATCGAGGCCGCGGCCAAGCATCTCAACACCCGCGACATCGACGGCGTCGTGCTCGCCGAAGGCTTTACCGCGCGCGTCACCGACGCCTTCCTCACGGTGCTGGCCGAGGACACCCGCTTCCGCAGCCTGCCCGTGATCGTCACCGCGCACCAGCTCGTTCAGACCTACGACCTGCCCAATCTCGAGCTCATCCCGGGCGAGCCGGCGAAAGTCGCCGCCAACGCGCTGCCACTGATCCGCCAGCACGCGCTGGAAGCGCAACTGAGCCGCAC
>NZ_JBFUES010000921.1:0-2978 GCF_056403875.1 Bradyrhizobium sp. P2_E8 | reverse complement strand
ATGATGGTCCCGGCGAAGCCGCCGACGCGGAATTTGAGGCCCTTGAAATCCTCCATCGACTTGATCTCCTTCCGGAACCAGCCGCCCATCTGGGCGCCGGTCGAGCCGGTTGGAACGCCGATCGTGTTATGCTCCTTGAGGAGATTGTTGAGCAGGTCCTGCCCGCCGCCGAACAGCAGCCAAGAGATATGCGCGCGCGTGTTCAGGCCGAACGGCAGCGATGTGCCGAAGGTGAAGGCCGGGTTCTTGCCCCAATAGTAATACAGCGCCGTATTGCCCATCTCGACGGTGCCGTTCGACACGGCGTCGAGCACCTGGAGGCCCGGGACGATCTCGCCGGCAGCGAACGGCTGGATCTGGAATTTGTTGTCGGTGACTTCGGCGACGCGCTTGCAGAAATATTCGCAGCCGCCATAGAGCGTGTCGAGCGCCTTGGGCCAGCTCGCGGCGAGCCGCCACTTCACCTCCGGCATCGATTGTGCGATCGCCGGCGCAGCAACGGCACTCGCGGCAAGGCCCAGTCCGCCTGCCGTCAGGAATTTACGACGTTCCATTCGTTTCCCCTCTGGGTGTTGTCGAGTCCTCGACGAGGGATCGCGGTCTTGTTGCCGCTTTGATGTTCGCCGCAGGCCGACGTTTCCTGGTGTCCGAAATTCAGTATTCCCGGATCCCATTCAGGATGACGAAAGGGGTTCCGCAAATCAAGCGCACTTTGGTTGCGCTACCGGCGCAGCCGTTCAATGCTGCACTGCGAAGGCGGCCTCCATGGCCTTGCGGATCTTCACCGTCTCGTTGGCGGCGTCGAATTCGACGTCGCTCCAGCGCACGACCGCGCCGTGCGCGACGTCATGCCTCAGCTTCAAGCGATGCGCGAGGCCGATCGGCAGGGCGCCCGCCTTGAGGCTCGCGGCGGCCTGCACCAGCTTGCCCCACACCGTGTAGCCGCCTTCGCCGTCCAGCATCTCGCCGGCGCGCAGATCGCGTTTTGCCACCGCCGCGACGTCGCCGCGGAAGCCGTAGGGCTGGCCGGTCGGCTCGCCCCGCAACGCGGCCGACAGCACCGAGATGTTCAGCTCGAGCCCGATCAGATGATAGGGCTTGTACATCGCAGCAAAGCGTCCGCTCGCATCGGTCTTGAGGCCGTACTGCTTGAAGCAGTCCGCGGCATAGTCGTTCGGAGCCTCCAGCACGACATAGACGCCCCAGCGCAGGTCGCGAAACACCGGCCGTCCGTCGCGCTCGAGCGAGGAGACGACTTCCACCACGCCGGAGCGCTCGAGCACGCCACCGCGCGATCGCGGCCGCATGATATGCGGCAGGTCGTCGACGCCGCAGGGCGGAAACAGCAGTCCCYCCGTCGGCACGTCGAGGCCGCAGGCATTGGCGATTGCGGCCATCTCGATCGCCGATTTGGTGCCGTCGAGGAAGGAGTTGAACATCTGCGGATTCATGCCGGCGGACTGCGCTTCGCCGGCGGTCAGGCCGTAATGCTGCCAGACGCCGTCCGGCGTCACGTCGTGATAGGCCGGCAGATATTTCGTGCCCTTGCCGGCGGCGACGACGCGAAAGCCGGTGGCGCGGGCCCAGTCGACCATCTCCGCCGTCAACGCCGGCTGGTCGCCATAGGCGAGCGAATAGACCACGCCCGCCTCGCGCGCTTCCTCGGCGAGCAGCGGGCCCGCCAGCACGTCGGCCTCGACATTCACCATCACGATATGCTTGCCCGCCGCGATCGCGGCGCGCGCGTGTTTGATGCCGACGGCCGGATTGCCGGTCGCTTCCACCACCACGTCCATTGCGCCGCCGGCAATCGCGCGTTCGCCGTCATCGGTGAACACGGTCGCGGCAATGCGCGCCGCATCCCAGCCGACCGTGCGGCAGGCCTCGCGCGCGCGCTCGCGGTCGATGTCGACGATGATGGGCACCTCCAGCCCCGGCGTGTGCGGCACCTGCGCCAGAAACATCGAGCCGAATTTGCCCGCGCCGATCAGCGCGACACGCACAGGCTTGCCGGCGGACGCGCGGGCCTGGAGGAGGCGGAAGAGGTTCATGGGAGATGTCCAAGAGTGTAATGGGCGATGCGAACTATCAGCGTTCGTCATTCCGGAGCGCGCGAAGCGCGAGCCCGGAATCCATTTATCCGCGGTTTCTGCGGCTCAATGGATTCCGGGCTCGACGCTACGCGTCGCCCCGGAATGACAGCTTACTCCGCCGCCTGCCGCGGGGCACGTGCGAGCCGCAGCAGGGCGTCGTCGTCCACCGTCTTGATCGGCGCGAAATCGCGGTGGGCGATGTACTCGGGCCGCGTCGGGTTGCGGATATGGTTCGAGACCGCGTTCAGTGTCAGGTACACGATCTTGCGCGGGTAGGGCGTGATGTTGCCGGCCGAGCCGTGCACGAGATTGCCGTGGAACATCAGCATGCCGCCGGGCTTGCCGGTGGGCGCGACGATGCCGCCCTGCTTGACGAGGCGCGTCACTGTTGCCTCGTCCAGCGTCCACAGCGGGTAGGACGTGGTGGCAAGGTCATGCGAGGCTTCGAGATCGCCGGCATTCTGGCTGCGCGGCACCAGCATCAGGGGACCGTTGATCGGCATCACCTCGTCGAGGAAGATCGCGATGTTCATCGCGCGCGGCTCCGGCATGCCGTCGTCGCGCTTCCAGGTGCCGTAATCCTGGTGCCATTGCCAGACGTCGCCGGTGAAGGCCGATTTCGCGTTGATCTTGAACTGGTGCATGTAGACAGGCTCGCCGAACAATTGCTCGACCGGGTCGATCATGCGCGGATGCGCGCCCAGGATGCGGAAGGCCTCGTTGTAGAGATGCGCGGCAAACGCCGTGCGCGGCGCGCCGCTCTTCTCGCGCCAGACCTCCGGCCGGTTGGCATCGTAGATGCCGACCGCCTCGCGCGCGAGCAGATCGACCTCCTCCTGGCTGAACAATTCGGGCAAAAACAGCCAGCCCTCGCGGTGGAAGAAC
>NZ_JBFUES010000920.1:0-2992 GCF_056403875.1 Bradyrhizobium sp. P2_E8 | reverse complement strand
GGCGACGCCGACACCGCCAACCAGCAGCGCGGCGAGGCCGACCAGGGTCAGGAACTGCGTGAAGCGGCTGATGTTGCGCTCGAGCTGCGGCGAGGCATTGGAGCGGCTGCGGACTTCCCAGCCGGCCTGCGGCGCGGTGTTGCGCGCATCGGCGATGAAGGCGTCGGTGGCGCGCTCGCTGTTGGCGGCGTCAGGCAGCTTYACCCGGTAGACCCAGCGCACCAGGCTGCCGGGCTGGATCAGGCCTGTCGCCCGCAGGGCTGCCTCGCTGATCAGGAAGCGCGGGCCGAAGCCGATGCCGCCGGCGAGCTTGTCGGGCTCGGCTTCGACGGTGCTGCGGATCTGGAAGGTCGCCGAGCCGATGGTGACGCGGTCGCCGGTCTTGAGCGAGAGCCGCGCCAGCAGCGTCGGATCGGCGGCCGCGCCGAACGCACCGTCACGCTCTGCAAGGATGTCGGACATCGGCAGCGGCGGTGCCAGCGTCAATTGGCCGAGCATCGGATAGGTGTCGTCGACCGCCTTCATCTCGACCAGCGCGAGCTTGCCTTCGGCCGAGCGTGCCATGCCGCGCAGGGTCGCGGCGGTCGAGACGGTGCCGCGCGAACGGAGGAAGGCGACTTCCTCAGGCTTGGCCTCGCGTTGGAACAGCACGAAGGAGACGTCGCCGCCGAGCAGCGTGCGGCCTTCGCGGGCGAGACCGTCGGAGAGGCTCGCCGACACCGAGCCGACGCCGGCGATCGCCATCACGCCGAGCGCGATGCAGGCGATGAAGACGTAGAAGCCGCGCAGCCCCCCGCGTAATTCGCGCAGCGCGTAGCGGAGCGACAACGCGGCGGCGTTGGGCCGTACGAACGGTTCGGTCGCGGTGCTCATGCCGGCGCAGACTGCGTGTCGATGCGCCCGGAGCGCAAGCGGATCACGCGATCGCAGCGATGCGCGAGCGAGGAATCGTGCGTGACAAGCACCAGGGTCATGCCGCGCTCGGCATGCTTGGTGAAGAGCAGGTCGACGATCTGTTTTCCGGTCGCCTCGTCGAGATTGCCGGTCGGCTCGTCGGCGACGAGGATGGCGGGATCGGGCGCCAGCGCGCGGGCGAGCGCGACGCGCTGCTGCTCGCCGCCGGAAAGCTGCGTCGGATAATGATGCAGGCGGTCGCCGAGCCCGACCGATTGCAGCTCCTGCGCCGCGCGTATTGCGGCGTCGGGATTGCCGGCAAGCTCGAGCGGCACGGCGACGTTCTCCAGCGCCGTCATGGTCGGGATCAGATGGAAGGACTGGAAGACGATGCCGACCTGGCGGCCGCGGAAGCGGGCGAGCGCGTCCTCGTCGAGGGCATTGAAAGGCGTGCCGTTCACCACCACCTCTCCGCTATCAGGACGCTCCAGCCCCGCCATCACCATCAGCAGCGTGGATTTGCCCGAGCCTGACGGGCCGATCAGGCCAATCGTCTCGCCCGAGGCGACCCGCAAGCTGATATCCTTGAGGATGTGAACGCGTGCCGCGCCCGTACCCAATGAGAGATTGACGTTGGAGATGGCGATGGTGTCCGGCGCGGTGCCGGCGAGCGAAGAGGATTCGATGCGAGTGTCCATGGTCCGGTCATATGGCAACTTCGATAGCGCGGTCGAGAGGCGTTACGGAATGTTCATGCACATAGCCGTGTTGATGCTCGCGTTGATGACAATTGCGACAGCGGCGTCGGCACAGGCACAGCCGGCCGCCAAACCGATCAAGCTGGTGGTCCTCGGCGATTCCTTGAGCGCGGGCCTCGGCCTTCCGGCCCAGGAGGCGTTCCCCGCAAAACTTCAAAAAGCCTTGCAGGCCAAAGACATAGCGATTGACATGACCAATGCCGGGGTGTCCGGCGACACCGCCTCCGGCGGCCGCGACCGGCTCGACTGGTCGGTGCCCGAGGGAACCGAGGGCGTGATCGTCGAGCTCGGCGCCAACGACGCGCTGCGCGGCATCGATCCTGACCTGGCGCGCACCGCGCTGACCGACATCGTCCAGCGGCTGAAGGCACGCAAGATCGCGGTGATGCTGTGCGGCATGCTGGCGCCGCCGAATTACGGCGCCGATTATGCCGCACGCTTCAATTCGATTTATCCGGATCTGGCGAAACAATTCGACGTGCCGCTCTATCCGTTCTTTCTCGACGGCGTTGCGGCCGACGCCAAGCTCAACCAGGCCGACGGCATCCATCCGACCGCGGCCGGCGTCGACATCATCGTCGGCAACATGCTGCCCACGGTGGAGGCATTCTTGCGCAACATAAGCGAGCAACGCCGTTGAAAAGCAGGCAACGCTAACCGTAATTCCCAGGGTTTTCCCGGGGTGGCCCGCGCGATGCTTCGCAGAGTCACACAACTGCGATAGGAATCAGGGTACCGGTGATTCGTCGCCGGCTCTAAAATTTGGATATGATCCTGCCCAGGGATCATGCCCAAGCATCGGGAGTGCGAAACGATGCCGCGTTTGTTCACTGGTCTGGAAATCCCGGCCGAGGTCGGCCAGACGCTTTCCAATTTGCGGGGCGGCCTTCCCGGCGCCCGATGGATCGATCCCGAAAATTATCACGTCACCTTGCGCTTCATCGGCGATATCGACGGCATGTCCGCCAACGAGATCGCCTCGATGCTGTTTCGCATCGATCGCAAGCCGTTCGAGGTGAAGGTGCAAGGCTTGCAGAGTTTTGGTGGTCGCAAGCCGCGTGCGGTGGTCGCGACCATCGCGCCGAGCAAGCCGCTGATGGAATTGCAGGCCGAGCTCGAGCGCTTGATGCAGCGGATCGGCCTTAATCCGGAGGGACGCAAGTTCATTCCGCATGTCACGCTGGCCCGGCTGCACGACGCGACCGACCGCGACGTCGCCGACTATCTGTCGCTGCGCGGCTACTTCCCGAGCAAGGCGTTCATGGCCGAACGCTTCGTGCTGTTCTCGTCGCGCGCCTCCACCGGCGGCGGGCCGTATGTGGTCGAGGACGCCTACGAGC
>NZ_JBFUES010000919.1:0-2992 GCF_056403875.1 Bradyrhizobium sp. P2_E8 | reverse complement strand
CCGCAGTGATCCCCTATTTCGGCTATGCTAGGCAGGACCGCCGCTCCGGCTCGCGCACGCCGATCTCGGCCAAGCTCGTCGCCAATCTGATCACCCATGCCGGCGTCGACCGCGTCATGACGCTCGACCTGCATGCCGGCCAGATTCAGGGCTTCTTCGACATCCCGACCGACAATTTGTTTGCTGCCCCCCTGATGGTGCGCGACATCCGCGAACGTTTCGACCTCTCCAAGGTGATGGTGGTATCGCCCGACGTCGGCGGCGTGGCCCGCGCCCGCGGACTCGCCAAGCGCATCAACACCCCGCTCGCTATCGTCGACAAGCGCCGCGAGCGGCCGGGTGAATCCGAAGTCATGAACGTGATCGGCGACGTCTCCGGCTACAGCTGTATTCTGGTCGACGACATCGTCGATTCCGGCGGCACGCTGGTGAACGCGGCCGATGCGCTGATCGCCAAGGGCGCCAAGGACGTCTACGCCTACATCACCCACGGCGTGCTCTCCGGCGGCGCGGCCGCCCGTATCACGAATTCCAAGCTGAAGGAGCTCGTGATCACCGACTCGATCCTGCCGACGGAAGCGGTGAGCAAGGCGCCGAACATCCGCACGCTGCCGATCGCCAGCCTGATCTCGGACGCGATCGCGCGCACCGCGGCGGAAGAGTCGGTGTCGAGCCTGTTCGACTGAACAAGCTGGCTTCGTAGGGTGGGTTAGCCCTGCGGACTGCGCGAAGCGCAGACCGCTCGGCGTAACCCACCTCTTTTGTTTCCGCAGCGACAGACAGTGGTGGGTTACGCCTTCGGCTAACCCACCCTACGGTCCGATGCGCCGCGGCACACCGCGCCCGCCCACGGGTTGTTGCCAACCGCGGCCCATGACATCATCCGGACGCCGAGTCATCTCTGCCCTCTGGATGCCTGATGCCACGCCGGAAATTTGCCTGGGAGAAGCTGTCGGATGACGAATTGCTCGAGCAACGCCTCAGCAGCCTGAGGGTTACGGTCGAAGGTACCTGGCTCGAGGATTGCGTCGGCACGCTCCACGAGGAGCTCGAAGAGCGGGGCATCCGGCTGCGGCCGCACACATGGATCTCGAGCGAATGGTTCAGTCCGGGAGATGTGCCCGGCATCGCCATCCCGTTCTATCTCGCCCATCCCCGCCTGATGAAGCTCGAGAAAAGGATGATGTTCGACGTCGAGGGCGGAACCTGGCGCGAGTGCATGGCCATCCTCCGTCACGAGGCAGGCCATGCCATCCAGCACGGCTATCAGTTGCAGCGCCGCCGGCGCTGGCAGCAGCTGTTCGGCCCATCGTCAAAGCACTATCCGCGCTACTACCGACCCAATCCGGYGAGCCGGCGCTATGTCCAGCATCTTCGGCTCTGGTACGCGCAGAGCCATCCTGACGAAGACTTCGCCGAAACCTTTGCGGTGTGGCTGCGGCCGCGCTCGAACTGGCGGACACGATATGCCGGCTGGCCGGCACTGAAGAAGCTCGAATATGTCGACGAACTGATGGGCGAGATCGCAGGCAAGCGGCCGCTTATCACGACGCGAGAGCGTGTCGACCCGCTGAGCAAGCTCAGCCAGACGCTCGACGACCACTACAAGAAGAAGCAGGCGTTCTACGCCTTCACGCCGCCGAAGACCTACGACCGTGACCTCTCGAGGCTGTTTTCCGCCGATCCACGGCATTACCGGTCAAAGCCGGCTTCGAGCCTGATCAGGCGGCACCGCGCCCAGATCAGGCAATTGGTCGCGCGGTGGACCGGCGAGAACCAGCTCACGCTCGATGCCGTGCTTGACGATATGATCTCCCGCTGCCGCGAGCTCGATCTGCGCGCCGTCGGCCCCGAACAGAAGCTCGTTCTCGATTTCACCGTCCTCGTGACCGCCAAGACGATGCACGCGCTGTTTGGCCCGTCTCGGCGCAAATGGATCGCGCTATGAGACGCTTGCGCATTCTGGTCCTGATGCATCCGGACTTCATGCCTCCGGACTCAAGCGACGGATACTCCGCGCAGGAAATCAACGCGTGGAAAACGGAATACGACGTGGTGAGCACCTTGCGCGCGGCCGGCCACGAGGTTCGTGCCCTCGGCGCGCAGGACGAAATCAAGCCGGTGCGCGAGGCGATCGAAGAGTTCAAGCCGCACGTGGTTTTCACGTTGCTGGAGGAATTCCACAACAACGTCGCCTACGACCAGCACATCGCCAGCTATCTCGAGCTGTTGAAGGTCCCCTATACCGGGTGCAATCCGCGCGGCCTGATCCTGGCGCGCGGCAAGGATTTGTCCAAGACGCTGGTGCATCACCGCCGGATCGCGGCGCCGGCCTTCGCCGTCTTCCCGATGCGCCGCAAGGTGAAACGCCCGACGCGCCTTGCGCTGCCGCTGATCGTCAAGAGCCTGAACATGGACGGGTCCTTCGGCATCTCGCAGGCATCGATCGTCGATACCGACGAGAAGCTCGCGGAGCGGGTCGCCTTCATTCACGARCGCGTCGAATCCGCCGCGATCGCCGAGCAGTTCATCGAGGGGCGCGAGCTCTATGTCGGCGTGCTCGGCAACAACCGGCTGCGTGTTCTGCCGGTCTGGGAACTGAAATTCGGCAGCATGGGCGGACGCAGCTCACGGCACATCGCCACGGAGAAAGCCAAGCACGACACCGACTATCAGGAAAAGGTCGGCATCGTCGACGGGCCGGCGAAGGACCTCGCGCCCGAAGTCACCGCGCGCATCCAGCGCGCCGCGAAGCGCATCTACCGGGCGCTCGGCCTCGACGGCTATGCGCGTATCGATTTTCGTCTCGCCGCCGACGGCACGCCGTATTTCATCGAAGCCAATCCCAACCCCGAGATCGCCAAGAGCCAGGAATTCGCCACGGCGGCTCAACATGCCGGGCTGAAATATCCGGATCTCCTGCAGCGCATCCTGACGCTCGGGATCAGCCGAGCCAAGGCGGGGGTGTCGCTGGGGTGATGCGAGATGGCAG
>NZ_JBFUES010000918.1:0-2996 GCF_056403875.1 Bradyrhizobium sp. P2_E8 | reverse complement strand
ATCGCGCACAGCACCGAGCCCGCCACGAACAGGCTGAGCGAGATGATGATCATGGCGCGGCGGCCGTAGATGTCGCTGAGCGTGCCGAACACCGGCGCGACCGCGGTCGAGGCGAGCAGATAGGCCGTGATCACCCAGGACAGGTTCGAGACGTCCTGGAACTGGCGCCCGATGGTCGGCAGCGCGGTCGCGACGATGGTCTGGTCGAGGGCCGCCAGGAACATCGTCAGCATCAGGCTGATCACGATGGTGCGGACCTCGTCGGAGGTCAGCGGCACCGGCGGCGCGATGGACGGCGCGTCATCGACGCTGATGACCTCGCTCGGAAGGCGGGACAGCTCTTCGGCAATGTCGTCGGGCAACGCCTGGATGTCGGCAGAACTGCTCTGCCGGTCGAACTTGTTCATCTCGATCGGAAGCCGTGGGGCGGCGCAACGCCGCGAAGGATTCGTTCTATGCAGCCCAATGTAGACAGCAAAGTTCTTCCCAGGCAGGCACCGCGGCGCATGGGTGCATCCCGCCGCCGGGTCATCCCGAACACGTGATCCGTACGGCGGGTCAGTCCTTCGGACGTCGCTTCAGGCGTGCCCGTTTCGGCAACAGGGCCGGCCATTGCACGATGTGGTCCTCGAGATCCGCATCCGGAATCTCCTCCTCGCTGCCCTCGACCCGGCCGCGCACGGAGACGCCGGCTTCATGCACGGTGTTGGGATCACCTGATACCAGCGGATGCCACCAATACAGGTCGCGCCCCTCGGCGACGAGCTTGTAGCCGCAGCTCGGCGGCAGCCAGTTCAGGGTGCGGACATTGGCCGGGGTCAGGCGGACGCAGTCCGGAACCTTGTCGGAACGATTCGGGTAGTCCTTGCAGCCGCAGGTCCCGGCATCGAGCAGCTTGCAGCCGACATGGGTGAAATAGATGTCGCCGGTGTCCTCGTCCTCGAGCTTGTTCAGGCAGCAGCGGCCGCAGCCGTCGCACAGGCTCTCCCATTCGTCCGCCGACATCTCTTCCAACGTCTTGGTTTTCCAGAAGAATCCTTCCTGGCCTGAAGGTCGTTTGGGAGCTGCGGTCATGCGCCTCAACAAGGGTTCGAAAGAGCTACGGCTGCCCCCATCTAGGGCGTGCGGCTGGGATGCTGCAAGCAACCCCTCCGAGCGGCCCGTAATGACCCGGGGTCAATTAGGCCTGTTGTTCAAAATCGCGAGCCTGACCATTGGTTTATAGGCCCTGCTCGGCTAGAAGGAACAGCAAGTCCCCTCGGACGCGAACCGGGCGCCTTGGGTTTGCCGTAACATTCCCTCAAGACGTCTCGATGCCGCCCCGGCCGGGTGCTTGAACGCTTTCGAACCGAGCCTCAAGGGTTCTAGGTGCGCCAGATCATACCACCGCATTGGAAGCAGAAGGTCCGGAATTTCTTCCTGGACCTCGATGCGCGCATCGACTCCTCGCTGTTCTCCTCGGCCAAGGGCATCCGCGAGCTCTACGAGCGCTACTCGACCTTCATGGACCGCTTCTATGTCGGGCGGTGGAAGCGCTGGGTGTTCATCGAGCCGCTGTCGGAGGCCGCGACCCTCGGCCTCGGCGGCCTCGTCGTGATGCTCACGCTCGCCATCCCCGCCTTCCGCGAGACCGCGGACGAGGACTGGCTGAAGAAGTCCGATCTCGCGGTGAGCTTCCTCGACCGCTACGGCAACCCGATCGGCAGCCGCGGCATCAAGCACAACGACTCGATCCCGCTGGAAGATTTTCCTGACGTGCTGATCAAGGCGACGCTGGCGACCGAAGACCGCCGCTTCTACGAGCATTTCGGCATCGACATCGCCGGCACCGCGCGCGCGCTCGTCACCAACGCCCAGGCCGGCGGCGTCCGCCAGGGCGGCTCCTCGATCACGCAGCAGCTCGCCAAGAACCTGTTCCTGAGCAACGAGCGCACCATCGAGCGCAAGGTCAACGAAGCCTTCCTCGCGGTCTGGCTGGAATGGCGCCTGACCAAGAACGAGATCCTCAAGCTCTATCTCGACCGCGCCTATATGGGCGGCGGCACCTTCGGCGTCGACGGCGCGGCGCATTTCTACTTCAACAAATCCGCGCGCGACGTGACGCTGGCGGAAGCGGCGATGCTCGCCGGCCTGTTCAAGGCGCCGACCAAATACGCCCCACACATCAACCTGCCCGCCGCGCGCGCCCGCGCCAACGTCGTGCTCGACAACCTCGTCGATGCCGGCTTCATGACCGAGGGCCAGGTGTTCGGCGCCCGCCGCAACCCCGCCTTCGCCGTCGACCGCCGCGACGAGGCTTCGCCGAACTACTATCTCGACTACGCCTTCGACGAGATGCGCAAGCTGGTCGACACCTTCCCGAAGTCGTACACCGAGCGCGTCTTCGTGGTGCGCCTCGCGATGGACGCCAACGTGCAGAAGGCCGCGGAAGACGCGATCGAGAACCAGCTGCGCCAGTTCGGCCGCGACTATCACGCGACGCAGGCCGCGACCGTCGTGTCCGATCTCGACGGCGGCATCCGCGCCATGGTCGGCGGCCGCGACTACGGCGCCAGCCAGTTCAACCGCGCCACCGACGCCTACCGCCAGCCCGGCTCGTCGTTCAAGCCTTACGTCTACACCACCGCGCTTCTGAACGGCTTCACGCCGAACTCGATCGTGGTCGACGGCCCGGTCTGCATCGGCAATTGGTGTCCGCAGAACTATGGCCATTCCTATTCCGGCGCGGTGACGCTGACGCAGGCGATCACGCGCTCGATCAACGTCGTGCCGGTGAAGCTGTCGATCGCGATCGGCCAGAAGGAACAGCCGAAGGCGCCGAACCCGGCCAAGATCGGCCGCGCCAAGATCGTCGAGGTCGCCCGCCGCTTCGGCCTCAAGGCGCCGCTGCCCGACACGCCGTCGCTGCCGATCGGCTCGGACGAAGTCACCGTACTCGAGCACGCCGTCGCCTACGCGACCTTCCCCAATCGCGGCAAGTCGGTGACGCCGCACTC
>NZ_JBFUES010000917.1:0-2996 GCF_056403875.1 Bradyrhizobium sp. P2_E8 | reverse complement strand
CTATCATTTCGGCTCGAAGGACGAATTGATCGCGGAACTGTTCGTCTCCCGCTCGATCGCCACCAACCGCGAGCGCCTGCGCGAATTGAAGGCGGCGGAAGAAGAAGGCGGCGGCCGCGCGCCGATCGAGGTGATCCTGCGCGCCCTCGTCGGCCCGACCTTGCGCGGCTGCCTCGGCCCCGAGAACCAGCGCTCGACGGCGGCGCGCTTCATGATCCGCGCCTCGATCGAATCCGTGCCGCCGATCCGCCGCATCAAGAACCGCGAGATCGACCATCTGCGCAAATTCGCCGGCGCGATGCGCAGGTCCCTGCCCGACCGCAGCGACGTCGATATCTACTGGGGCCTCAACTTCGCGCTCGCCATGGCGCACCACACCATCCGCGAGAGCGAGCGGCTGACGAAACTGTCGGAAGGCAAATGCGACCTCGACGACGTCGAGGACGTGGTTGCGCGCGTGGTCAGCGTGGCGACGATGGCGCTGACCGGTGCCGAAGCCACGAGCAAGCCGGCCGCCCGGCCGATGGCTGCGAACGGGCGGCTGACACGGCAGGATTTGTGAGAACGTGCCGACGAAGAAGGGCGTCCGGCGAGCTGGCGGCACGACGGCAAGACTCGATCGGGGGCTGGATCGACCGAGTCTTTCGCCGCGTCCTCACCAACTCGCCTTCAGCGCCCCCATCCCGGAATAGCTCTGACCGAGGTTCGAGAATTCGCCGGTGACGCGCGCCGACACCTCCCACCAGCGATTGAGCGCCAGGCGCGAGCCGAGATCGAGCCGTGCCGAGTCGGAGGCGGCACTCGCACCGGCGATCGTGAACGCCGACACCGGCACGGTGACCAACGATGCCGTGATGGTGCGCGACGGCCGAAATTCGTGCACCCAGGCGGCGTGCACGAATGGGCTCCACACCATGCCGTTGCCGAACGCGACGCGACCGTCGAACTTGGCGCCGAGGAACGTCGGCAGCGACGTGACGCTCTGCGCGGCGTAGCTCAATCCGAGTACGCCGGGTGCAGCACCGGCCGTGCTGGCTTCGGTGTAGGCGCCCTGCCACAGCCGTGCGGCCTGGATCGCGGCGAACGGCGTCACCGCAGTAATGCCGAAGTCGAAGGAGCGGCCGATCTCCAGCCTTCCGCCAAGCTGGTCGCTCCCGAATGACCCCTGCGCGGTTTCGGTGGTGCCGACGCCGGTGATGGTCCGCGTCGTGGTATTGTTGAAATGGCTATAGGCGATCTGCGCCGAGAGATAGTTGGCGCCGAACCGCTGCATCGCATAGGCGCCGACATGGCCCCCCTCGAGCCTGCCCGACGTCGCGCGATCATCGACGGAGAAAGTCGCGCTGGAGCCGCCGGCCGCCATGCCCAGCAGGAGATCGGGATTGACGAGGTAATCGACTCCCATCGCGCCGCCGGCGGCGCGGTTGCTGAGGCTCGCGCTGCCGACGCTCGCATCGCCCGCGAGCTGCTGCCCGGCACCGAAGCCGGCGGCCCAGGCGTTCCATCGCGGCTGCGCCATCGCCGGCGCCTTCAGGGCCGCGAACGCCGACGCAGCCGGGCCGCGCGGTTGCTCCGCAGCGTAGCCAAGCGCAGCGTCGCTGGCGACGCCGCCGCGGTTGCCGGCGCGCCAGGCTTCCATCTGGCCCTCCATGGTCTGGCCGAACAGCACGCCCGAATTGAACGCGGTGTTCTGGGTGCCGCTGGTGCCCTCGCCCGAGAGCTGGTCGAGCACGCGCAGCGAACCCGCCTGCAGCAACTGCGCGTAGAAGGTCACGGTGGCGCCGGTCAGCGCTGTCGAATAGCCGGCCTCGAGCGCATTGCCGATCGCACGCTGGTTCTGGGTCTCACCCGCGACGGCGCCAAAACCCTGGCGCGTCAATATCAGGTCGACCGAATTGGCGTTGTAGGTCGCGGCCGCGTTGAAGAAGGCCGACGACGAGGTGACGCTCGCAAACTGGCCCGTGATCGCGGCGGTGGTCTGCACTACGCCGGTGTAGGTCGTGGACGACTGATAGAGCCCCGGCTGCAGCACCGCACGCAAGGTCCCGTTGAGGTTGGCCTGCACTGCCGACAGACCGTCACGATTGCCCGCATTGTCGACCCGTAGCGCCAGCGTACCCTGCGCGGTCTGGGTGAATGTGCCGGCGAAGGCGAGGTTACTCACCGCAAGCGCCGTCCCCGGATCCGTGATGGTGATCAACCCGGCATTGATCAGGCTGTCGCCCGACCCCATGAGTTCGATCCGCCCGTCCAGCGTACCGTTGTTGGTGACGCTGTTTCCGCTCGCGAGAAAATTAGAGGAGAACAGCGAGTAGCCGTTCGTACCGCCCCTGATCGTGCCGTTGTTAACCACCGTATTGTTCTGGCCAGAGATAGCACCTCCCAGCCCGCCGGCGCCGGTCGCAGCGATCAAGCCACTGTTGGTCACCGTGTTACCGTCGCCGCTGATATCGACACCCACGCCGTTAGTGCTGGCTGCCGTGATCGTGCCGGTGTTGGTGAGAGTGTTACCGTCCAACAGGAAGACGCCTGCGCCCATGATGCCAGTGCTGCTCCCGACCGTGATCGTGCCTGAATTCAGGATCGTGGCGCCGACGGCTGAGATGCCGTAGGCCAAGCCGGTCAGGCTGATGGTGCCGGAATTGATCGCCGTGTTGCCGGCGCCAACCGGGACGAGGCCRGCAGTGCCGTCCGCCGTCGAGCTGATCGTCCCGGCGTTGGTGAGAATATTGTTGTTGCCGGCCACGTACATGGCCATGCCCCCCGTGCCGGGCGTGATCGTGCCGTTGTTGGTGAAGACGTTGTTGTTGATCCCCTGCATGCCCTTGCCGCCGTTGCCGACAACGATGGCGCCGTTGTTGATGGCGGTGTTGCCGCTGTCGACATCGATCGCCTTCTGCGCATTGCCGACGTCGATCGACGCGCCCGATTGAACGGTGACGGCCAGATTGTTTTCCGCCCCAGTGCCGAAGCCGGTATTGGTCGCACCGCTACAG
>NZ_JBFUES010000916.1:0-3000 GCF_056403875.1 Bradyrhizobium sp. P2_E8 | reverse complement strand
TAGGGATCGTGATGTCCTCACCTTCATCGGGCGATCCCATCGACAAATCGTGCTGCGAGATCGAGCAAAACTGGCTGAGTTCGATCATTAAACGGAATTTGGCGCGACTGGTCCGCTAGGGTCAATCGCGTCGGTTTGGTGGTGGCGCCAACAACTTCCGGTGCGCCACTGGTTCCTTGACTTAGGTCAAGGGTGACCTCGCAGTGCGTCACCATCATGCGGTGCGGGGCAACTCACCTAGGAGATTGCCGATGTTGAAAATAGTAGTTGCCGGAACAACCGCTCTCTTCCTTACTGCATCCCCGATTGCCAATGCGCAAACCTCGCAAACCTCTGCGACTCCGGAACGGTTAAATGCAGCCGACCGGAATACGCTGACGGACATGAGGATTGATCTGGTAAAGGCCGCGTTGCAGCTGACACCTGACCAGGAAAAATACTGGCCGGCTGTAGAGAGCGCCATTCGTGCCAGGGCGGAGGATCGGAAAGCCCGCCTTGCAAAGATCGGAGAAACAGTGGGTAGACGGGCCGACGAAAACCGTGTCGAAGCCCTGCGCAATCGTGACCCCATCACCTTCTTGCAACGACGCTCGGAAGCATTGGCTCAACGATCAGCCGATTTGGATAAACTCGCCGAGGCGTGGCAGCCACTCTACAAAACGCTTAATCCCGAACAGAGGCAGCGCATGGCAGCCATCGCGATTCTGGTACTCCACGATATGAGTGATGCCGTAGACCGGCGCCGTGCGCTGTCCGAGGACGAGGACTGAGGCAAAGGCTAGCTGACTGTATGCCTGGGCGATATCGCTAAGGGGCACGGGCGGACGTTGGGATCGGGCCCAAGTCGGTCGGCTTGTCACGCAAAACCGGACCACTGCTCCACGCGTGGGCCAATACCCGACATGTAAAGTGAGGTACGCTGCATGGCCGAGAAGTGGTGTTGAATGCTACCGCGGGTCACGAGGCTGGTTTATGCACCAAGGCTAGTGGCCCGCAGGCAAATCCTCTATCGACGCACTCCGACGCGATTAACGCCGCCATTGGCATTACCGCCGACGTTATGACGGACTGCGGCGCGCGCAACGGGCCGTGGCCGGAGGACAACGCCGGCCCGGGCAACGCAACCCACCGGATAGTCCACGTACTGGCAATACACGATCGCGCGGGCCGGTGATGGAGCAAGCGTGGCCCCTGCAAGTCCCAGAAGTGCGCTGGCAGCGATGCCTGTAACCGTCACTGACTTGATCGAAAGTCGCGTCTTAGCCTTCATGATGGTCCTCCTCTAAGGGTAGCAGAAGCCGCATTCCTACGGTTTACGATAGCGTGTGCGCGGAGAGATCAGCGACATTGACGTAAATCAAGGGTGAGCTGGGCTGCCCATTAACTCGGTCGAACATTGTCCGTGTTTCCTGCCGCCCGTCACCTCGTTTGCTGACAGCACCAAGCGCGATCTTGATTCAGATCAACCAGCTTCGTGATACCCGCCACCAAAACAAGAGACCGACTGGGCTAGGGCGATTTCGAAGTTCGTAAGCGCGGCACGCTGCCGAAGCAGCGGAGCCCTCGGGAAACAAGGACCTTCGCTACCGAAGCAGAGGCCAAGGCATTCGATCGGTCATCCACGAACTCGATGCCTTTGAATGCATCATTGGGACGTCAGCTCTGGGCATGACGCCCGGGCCGCTTCCCCAATCCGAGAGCCGATCACGCCGGTCGCGGCCGCCTGCGGAGTGGGCAGAACGCGGATCAACGGCGTCTGCGTTGAAAGGACGACCGCCAAACCCGGCGCGCTGCGCGCAGGCGTCTCCGTTGGCAGGGAAGTGTCTGTGCGATGTACGAATAGGCGCCGCGAGACTGGGCGTTCGGATCGTATCCGGACGCCGATCACCAAGTTCTTGAGCCGAACCAGCCGAACTGCCCTTGTCGTGCCGCCAGAAGCATCTGCGGCTGGACGTTTCGCCTCGATCGGGCCGCAACATGCGACATCTTGCGTTGTCGCTTGCGATCGACGGTTTCAGGCGGGCGTGTATCCGGTTTCGGCAGCATTGCGAAAGAATTCGCCACCGCCGGGCTCTGTGCGACGATAACGGGCGGTTCGGCCACATCCGACGAAGTTGCGACCTCGGTCGCCTCGACCACGGGCGCAGCGGCGACGATGACCGGCGATCGGGTATCGAAGACAATACGCTCGGGCCATTTGCGATCTGAGTGGATACGTATGGCCGGCCGGTCCGCAGCCGCCTGATCGACGGTCGGGGCCCTCGGCAGCCAATAATCTGCGACAAAGAGCAGTGCAACCAATACTGCTCCGACCTTCCAGAAATATGCCGCCAGTGGCATGCCGGTCGCTCCGGTGCGCCCCCGAAACATTGACCTGGGCTCGTCCTGCTACGTCGTCTGTTACCTTCTGCAAGATGGCCACAAGCTGCTTGATATAGATCAAGCGCGTTCGATCGCTCGCGAACGCGCTTTAACTGCAGCCGGTAATGCGCGCAACTGCCTTCATGTACTTGAGATGAAGTGCGGCGTCACCTCCGTGTGACGGAGAGTTGCGCGCGGTCAGGCGATCCGAATTCAAACAGGTCTCAAGATCGAATCTGATATGCGAGCACCATCCCAGGGCACTCTTCTCTGCCTCTTCCTTGGAGGGACCAAAACCCACAAAGGTCTGAACGTGCCCGGCCTCGCCGTCGGCCGTCGATACGATATTGATTTCCGAGATGTAGAAGGACGAACACTGGGCGGCCTGGGGCTCGGCGCGTGTCCCCTGGATCACCCCGAGAGCGACAATGGTCGTCATCAGGACGGCTCGCTTCATTTTCTCCTCCGACAAAGCGAATTCGTTGCGGCTATCCATCTGATCGCCGACAACTTTCCTGGCTGTCCGATCGGGCAAGCCCACTAACGCCAATCGCCGCTCAGGGACCAAGGACTTGAGATAGATCAAGCGTTAGTTCTTGATTGCGGTAAGAAAGCGTACCCCCGCCCAAGCCCACCTTC
>NZ_JBFUES010000915.1:0-3002 GCF_056403875.1 Bradyrhizobium sp. P2_E8 | reverse complement strand
GAATCGACGAGTTCGCTGATGGCCGGTTGATCTGCGTGACGCGGCAGCCAATGGCCGGCGGCGGGTGGGTGGCCACGCATCTTGACGTCACCGAACAACGCCGGTCCGAGGCCAAGATCGCTCATATGGCACAACACGATGCGTTGACCGATCTGCCAAATCGCGTGCTGCTCAGGGAGCGGATGGAGCATGCACTTGCGGTTACGCGCAATGGCGGCCTCGATCTGGCGGTGCTCATGCTCGACCTCGACCGCTTCAAGGAAGTCAACGACACGCTGGGACATCCGGCGGGTGATTCCCTGTTGCGCGCCGTCGCTGCGCGTTTGCGCGAATGCACCTCTGAAACCGCGTTGATTGCTCGACTGGGCGGCGACGAGTTCGCCGTGATCGACTACGTGACCAACCCGGCCGTTGAGGCCGCCACCCTCGCCGAGAACATCAGAAAGGCGCTTTGCGAGCCGTTCGATCTCGGCGATCACCGGGTCACGGTGGGCACCAGCATCGGCATCGCCATCGCGCCGCGCGATGGCAACGATTCCGACATGCTCATGAAGAGCGCGGATCTCGCCCTCTACTCGGCCAAGGGCGGCGGACGTGGTGCATTCCGTTTCTTCGAGCCGAAACTCGACGAGCTCATGCATGCGCGACGCAACCTCGAGCGCGACATGCGGGATGCGCTTGCTGCCCGTGAATTCGAGCTGCACTACCAGCCGTTCGTCAATACCGCGACCGGCGAGATCCGCGGCTTCGAAGCCTTGCTACGCTGGCATCACCGGCGGCGAGGTCTGGTCATGCCCGGCGAATTCATTCCGCTTGCGGAGGAGACCGGCCTGATCGTGCCGCTGGGCGAATGGATATTGAGGACCGCCTGTGCGGAAGCCGCCAAATGGCCCGCCCATCTCAGGATCGCGATCAACCTGTCTCCCGCTCAATTCAGGAGCAAGGAGCTCGTCCCGGTCATTATCGACGCCCTGGCGAGTTCGGAAGTTGCGCCACACCGGCTCGAGCTCGAGGTTACCGAGACGGTGATCATGCATGACAGCGAAGCTGTATTCGAAGCACTTGGTCAACTGCGCGAGCTCGGCGTGCGAATCGCCCTGGACGACTTCGGCACCGGCTATTCATCGCTGAGCTTTCTGCAAAGATTCCCGTTCGACAAGATCAAGGTCGACCGCAGCTTCGTCAACGAACTGTCCAGCGCAAGGGCAGATGCGCATCATCTCGCGCGAGCGGTCGTTCGCTTCGCAGTCAGCCTCGGCAAGACGACGACCGCCGAAGGCGTCGAAACGAAGGAGCAGCTGGACATCCTCCGTGAAGAGGGGTGTGGCGAAACGCAAGGCTACTATTTCGGCCGGCCGATGCCCGCATCCGAGATCAACAGAATGCTGCGGCGAGGTCCCCGGGCAGTCGTCCGCGCGGCGTGAGCATTCAGGCCCTCACTGCAGCGGCGGATCGCCGCTGGTGCGCTTCTTGGCGAGGTCCATCTCGGTCACCGCGATCAAAATCTCGGCGCGGGTCTTCAAGTCGGGCGCCTCCAGCATGGCCTGCTTTTCCGCCGGGCCATAGGGCGACATCATCGCCAGCGCGTTGACCAGCGCCTCATTGGGCGCGCTCTCGACGCCCTCCCAGTCGACCTTGAGATTGTTGGCCTTCAAGAAGTCCGCCAGCACCGAAAGCAGCGCCTCGCGATCGACCTCGTCCTCGCCCATCCGCGCGGTGAAGTCGTCGACATAGGTGAAGAAATCCACCTTGCACTGCCGGTAGGCGGTGAGCACTTCGAGCTCCTCGACGATCTTGAAGCGCGAGACGCCGGTGAGCTCCAGGATGTAGCGGCCGTCGCCGGATTCGGCGAGCTGGGTGATGCGGCCGACGCAGCCGACGCGGAATAGCGTCGGCTTGTCGGAATTCTTCGGCGAGTGCGCCACGTCGGGCTGGATCATGCCGATCAGGCGATGGCCGTCGCGGAAGGAATCATCGACCATCGCGAGGTAGCGCGGCTCGAAGATGTTGAGCGGCATCTGGCCGCGCGGCAGCAAGAGCGCGCCCGGCAATGGAAATACCGGAATGATCTCCGGAAGGTCGGCGGGCCCGCGATATTCGATGTTGATCGGCATCTGGTCCCCGCTGCCGGTGTTAGCGCCTTGCCCTCACGAAAACAGGATCGTCGACAAGCGCTTGCGTCCCTCGATGGTTGCCTCATCCGTGCCGCCCCAAGCCTCGAAGAACTGCACGAGCTGCTTGCGGGCGCCGTCGTCGTTCCATTTGCGGTCACGCTTGATGATCGCGAGCAGCTGCTCGGTTGCGGCTGCCCGGTTGCCTTGCGCGTTGAGCGCGGTCGCAAGGTCGAACCGTGCCTGATGATCGAGCGGGTTTGCGGCGACTTTCTGTTCCAGCTCCGCCACCGGTCCCAGCTGCTCCGCCTGCTCGGCGAGATCGATGGCGGTCTGCACGGCCTTCACCGCGGGGTCGTTGCGCTTGGATTCCGGCACCATGGCCAGCGTCTGCTTGGCCTGCTCCATCGCACCGGAGACGGCGTAGCACTTGGCGAGGCCCGCCAGCGCCGCGATGTTGGTCGAATCGTGCTGCAGCACCTCGGCATAGATCTGCGCCGCGGCGGCGGCGTCGCCCTCGGCGAGCACCGCCTCGGCCTCTTGCAGGATCTCGGCGATATTGGGCTCGCCCGGCGCTGTCACGCCCTTGGTCAGCTTTTCGATGAAGGCGTTGAGCTGGCTCTCCGGCACCGCGCCCATGAAGCCGTCGGCCGGCTGGCCGTTGACGAACGCGATCACGGCCGGGATCGACTGGATGCCCATCTGGCCCGGGATCGCCGGGTGCTGGTCGATGTTCATCTTGACCAGCTTGACCTTGCCCTTGGCCGCCTTGACCGCCTTTTCCAGCACGGGGGTGAGCTGCTTGCAGGGCCCGCACCACTCCGCCCAGAAATCGATCAGCACCGGCTGGCGCTTCGATTCCTCGATGACGTCCTTCACGAAGGTCTGGGT
>NZ_JBFUES010000914.1:0-3004 GCF_056403875.1 Bradyrhizobium sp. P2_E8 | reverse complement strand
CGCCGGCACGGTGACGCAGATCCTGGTCGAGGACGGCCAGCCGGTCGAGTTCGGTGAGCCGCTCGTCATCATTGAGTAATGGCCAGGGCAGCTCAGCTGCCCCCATCGCATTTCGCGCGCCAGTCCCTTAAGGACACCATGTTCGACAAGATCCTCATAGCCAATCGCGGCGAGATCGCCCTTCGCATCCTCAGGGCCTGCAAGGAGCTCGGGATCGCGACCGTCGCCGTGCACTCCACCGCCGACGCCGACGCCATGCATGTGCGCCTGTCGGATGAGAGCGTGTGCATCGGACCGCCGCCGTCCAAGGACAGCTATCTCAACGTGCCCGCGCTGCTCGCGGCCTGCGAGATCACCGGGGCGGACGCCGTCCATCCCGGCTACGGCTTCCTGTCCGAGAATGCGCGCTTCGCGGAAATCCTTTCCGAGCACAATCTGCATTTCATCGGCCCCAAGGCCGAGCACATCCGCCTGATGGGCGACAAGATCGAGGCCAAGAAGACCGCCAAGAAGCTCGGCATCCCCGTGGTGCCCGGCTCCGACGGCGCGGTCGGTCCTGACGACGATGCGCTGGCGATCGCCAGGAAGATCGGCTTCCCGGTGCTGGTGAAGGCAGCGGCGGGCGGCGGTGGCCGCGGCATGAAGGTCGCGCACAGCGAGGCCGACCTCCTGATGGCGCTGTCGACGGCGGCGAACGAAGCCAAATCGGCCTTTGGCGATGCGTCCGTCTACCTCGAAAAATATCTCCAGAAGCCACGCCATATCGAGATCCAGATCCTCGGCGACGGCCGCGGCGGCGCGATCCATCTCGGCGAACGCGACTGCTCGCTGCAACGCCGCCACCAGAAGGTCTGGGAGGAAGGCCCCTCGCCCGTCCTCTCCGCCGCCGCGCGCGCCAAGATCGGCGAGACCTGTGCGAAGGCGATGCGCGAGATGAAATATCTCGGCGTCGGCACCATCGAGTTCCTGTTCGAGGACGGCGAGTTCTACTTCATCGAGATGAACACCCGCATCCAGGTCGAGCATCCCGTCACCGAGAGCATCACCGACATCGACCTCGTGCTGGAGCAGATCCGCATCGCCGCCGGCGGCGAGCTGCCGGCGAAGCAGGAGGAAGTCCAGGTCATCGGCCACGCGATCGAATGCCGCATCAACRCCGAAAATCCGGAGACCTTCCGCCCCTCGCCGGGCCGCATCCTGCAATACCATCAGCCCGGGGGCCTCGGCGTCCGGATCGATTCCGCCGTGTATCAGGGCTACACGATCCCGCCCTATTACGACTCCCTCGTCGGCAAGCTGATCGTGCATGGCAAGACGCGCGCCGAATGCCTGATGCGGCTGCGCCGGGCGCTGGACGAGATGGTGGTCGAAGGCATCGAGACCACGCTGCCGCTGTTCCGCGCGCTGGTGCGCGAGGACGACATCATCAACGGCGACTACCACATCCACTGGCTGGAACAGTACCTGGCCGGCAAGGCGGAACCCGCTGCGAAATAGCTCCCCGCCCCGTGGAACCCTTTCGCCCCAATCGCGTTTTGGACGGTTGGGGCAGTTCCGAGGGGCGTTTTGAACTCCACTGGCGCAACAGGGCGAAACCGTCGTGACGGCTGAGGCGCAGCGGCGGCGCGCATTTTGGCAGATCCTGCTGATCGCGGCGGGGCTCCTGGTGCTGACCGTGATCAGCGCCGGCTCGGTCTATCTCGTCAACAAGGCGCGGGAAGAGAGCAAATGGGTCGTCCACACCATCGAGGTGGAAAACCAGATCAACGCCCTGCTGCTCGAAGTCCGACGCGCCGAGAGCAGCGCCCGCGGCTTTCTCCTGACGCAGGGCCCGGATTTCCAATCGGATCACGAGAAGGCCGTCGCAGCGATCAATCCGGCGCTCGCCAAGCTCACGCGCCAGATCGGCGACGATCCGGCGCAACGCGATAGCATCGAGAAGCTCAGCGCGGCGATCGAGACCCGGCTCGACCAGTTCTCGCGCGAGATGGACTTCGTCAAGCAGGGTCAACCCGACAAGGCCGCGGCGCTCATCCGCGAGGCCGCCGCCGGCAACACCACGACCACGATCAGCAACCAGGCCAACGCGATGATCCGCGAAGAGGAACGGCTGTTCCGGATCCGCACCGCCAACTCCGACCGGAGCCAGACGCTGGCCGCCTCGATGACCGGCATCGGCTCCGGCCTCGTCGTGCTGCTGGCGCTGGTCTCGACCTGGCTGGTGCGGCGCTCGGCCCGCGCCCGTGACGAGGCCGAGGCGCGCCTGCGCGACGCCAACGTCAACCTGGAGACCATCGTCGACGAGCGCACGGCGGACCTGCGCGAGGCCAACGATGAGATTCAGCGCTTTGCCTATATCGTCAGCCACGATCTGCGCTCGCCACTCGTCAACATCATGGGCTTCACCAGCGAGCTCGAAGAACTCGGCAGCGACATCTTCCGCCGCATCAGCAGCCTCGCCCATGTCCCTGCCGACGGACCACCGCTGGCACCTGGCTCTTCCGGCGAGATCGCGCTCGAAGGCCCCGACAAGCAGCTCTCAACGGACTTTTCCGAGGCGCTCGACTTCATCAAGTCGTCGATCGCCAAGATGGACCGGCTGATCTCGGCGATCCTCAACCTCACCCGCGAGGGCCGGCGCGAATTCCAGCCGGAGAAGATCGACATCCGTGAATTCGTCGAGGCCATCGTGTCGACGCTGGCGCATCAGGCTGTGGAAGCGCAGGCCGAGATTCACGTCGGGTCCCTGCCCAATATCGTCAGCGACCGCCTTGCCCTGGAGCAGATATTCTCCAATCTGATCGACAACGCGATCAAATATCTCAAGAGCGGGGTGCCCGGAGAGATCAGAATTCGCGGGCGCACCAAGCTCGGCTACGCTATCTTCGAGATCAGTGACAACGGCCGCGGCATCGATCCAAAGGATCATCAGCGGATATTCGACCTGTTCCGGCGCGCGGGAACCCAGGACAAGCCGGGACAGGGTATAGGTCTTGCACATGTG
>NZ_JBFUES010000913.1:0-3005 GCF_056403875.1 Bradyrhizobium sp. P2_E8 | reverse complement strand
ACTCCTCCCTGTGGTTATGGGTCCCCGCCTTCGCGGGGACGACAGCGGTTGCAAGGCTCCGCAGTCGCGCCCCATGCGCAACTATTTCCCCGCCACAAAATAGAAATCCTCGCGCCCCGGCGGCGAGCCGTAGGTGAACGGCTGCTGCCCGTGCCTGGTCGCGGACCAGACGTCGTCKCGGACGATGTCGAACAGTTTCCTGATCTCGACGCGCGGCTGCTTGATCTCGCGGGCGAGCGCGGTGGCGAACGGGCTGTCGGCGCCGCCGTCGCCGTCCATCGCGGTCTCGCCGTGCTTGGCGGCGTAGACCACCATGAAGCCGGCGCCGGGCTCGATGTTGGAAAAGCCCTTGTCGACCAGCTTGAGTGACAGCGTCCGCTGCATGGTCGGCGCGAACGGATTGTCGCGGCACGCATCCAGCATCACCAGACGCACTTTTCTCGCAGCGCCCACCGCTGCGATCACCTGCTCCAGGGCGACGGCCTGAGCCTCGGCATCCCTGTCGGCGGCAAGCTTGGCGTCGACGGGAACGAGATAGTTCACCCCGCCGATCTCGAATCCGTGGCCGGCGTAATAGACCACCGCCCAGTCGGCCTTCTCCGCTTCGGCAGCGAACGTCTGCAGCGCTTCGAAGAACTTGTCCCGGGTCAGGTCGCTGACGGAGATCACGGTCTGGAAGCCGACCTCGCGCAGCGCGTTTGCGATCAACTTCGAGTCGCGCGGYGGATTGGGCAAGGCGTGCACGTTCTTGTAGGCGCCGTTGCCGATCACCAGCGCGACGCGGCGCCCGGTCGCCCCGGCCGGCGCCTGCGGCGTCAGCGCGGCGAGCCGCTCCTGCGCGATGGCGCGGGCGCGCGCGACGTCGAGCTCGTCGAACTTCGTCAACGAATAGGCCGCCGCGCGGTAGTCGGCGCGGGCCTGGGCGAGATCCTTCCTGCGCTCGTAGATCCGGCCGCGGCCGGAATGGGCGCGGACATTGTTCGGGTTGATCTGGATGGCCGTGTTGTAGTCCTTCAGCGCGGCGTCGAGGTCGCCCTTCATCATGCTGACATCGGCGCGGTTGTTGATCGCGTACACGTTCTTCGGCTGCTTCTCGATCAGGCCGTTGCAATCGGCAAAGGCCTGGTCGTACTTGCCCATCATGCCGTAGGTAATGCAGCGGTTGCCGGCGACCTGCGGCGCGGCCGGATCGATCTTCTCGGCCTCCGCGAAATCGGCGATCGCACCGTCGAAATCCTTCATCAGCGTGCGCACGCGGGCGCGATTGGTCCAGCCGAGCAGGAATTTTGGCGTGTACTTGATCGACAAGTTGAAATCGTCGAGCGCGCTTTGCAGCGCGCCCCTGCGCAGATGGATGACGCCGCGGTTGTTGTAGGGGACGCCGTAGGTCGGACGCTTCTGGAGCGCGAGGTTGTAGTCCGCCATCGCGAGATCGTCCTTACCCGAGCGCTCATAGGCAAGGCCGCGCAGGTTGAGAACGATGACGTTGTCCGGATCGAGGTCGACGGCCATGGACAGGGTTTCGATCGCGTGGACGTGGTCGCGCTTGTTGATCAGGGTGTTGCCGCGCACGGACAACGCGACCGCCTTGTCCTTGCCGGTGAGCCGGTCGGCGTTGAGCAGATTGTCGCAGGCCACCGCGCGGGCCTGCGCCTCCGCCTGGCGGTCGCGGCAAATGGCAAGGTCGTCGCCGGTTTGCGGATCGGCCGCGGCGATCGATGCGCAGGCGGCCAGGATGACGAGTGTCAGGGAAACGACGCGCAGCATGTTGTCAGGCCAGCTCCAGCCACCACTTTTTAGGTCGATCGTCGATCGCGCGGGTTCATCTAGCGCAGAGTTCCTCACCGCGCCAAGCCGGGCTGTCTCGGGCCGCGTTTCTCACAGAGTCGTGTCCGCCGCGGCGTAACAATCGGCACCTGTCCCCGTATCTCAGGTGACCGAATGCCGCCGGGCAGGCTGTTCGCGCGGCGCCAACCGACCTAGAATATCCACCTTCCGGAAAGAGGATCTGCCATGCGCCGTCCCGCCCTCCTGTCCCTGCTGGCTGCCACGACCGCCCTGACGCTGGCCTTTGCTGTGCCGTCCCGGGCCGCCGAGGATGCGGTCGTGATCCCGGCCCCGACCATGGACGCGGCACCGGCGAGCGGCATCCAGACCGCCGTGGTCGCCGGCGGCTGCTTCTGGGGCGTGCAGGGCGTATTCCAGCACACTGCGGGCGTCGTCAACGCGGTCTCCGGCTATGCCGGCGGCACCAAGGCGACCGCCGACTACCAGACCGTCTCGAGCGGCCGGACCGGCCATGCGGAATCGGTCGAGATCAAGTACGACCCGAAGAAGATCAGTTACGGAAAGATCCTCCAGATCTACTTCTCGGTGGCGCACGACCCGACCCAGCTCAACCGCCAGGGTCCCGACGCCGGCACGCAATATCGCTCGGCGATCTTCACCACCTCCGACGAGCAGAAGAAGGTGGCGGAGGCCTATATCGCCCAGCTCAACGGCGCCAAGGTGTTCGGCAAACCGATCGCGACCAAGGTCGGCGCGCTGGAGGCGTTCTATCCGGCGGAGGCCTATCATCAGGACTATCTGACGCTGCATCCGAACCAGCCCTACATCGCCTATAACGACCTGCCCAAGATCGAGAACCTGAAAAAGCTGTTCGCGGATAACTACATCGACAAGCCGACGCTGGTGAATGCCAGCAAGGCCACCAACTGATCGCAAGATCACCAAAAAACGGGAGACCCATGCCCGACGCCAAGACGAAAACCACGGACGACAAAGTCATCAAGAGCGAAGAGCAGTGGCGGCGCGAGCTGTCGCCGATGCAGTACGCGGTGCTGCGCGAGAAGGCGACCGAACGTCCCTTCTCCGGCGAGTATGAGCACGACCACCGTGCCGGCACCTATGTCTGCGCCGGCTGCGGCAACGTCCTGTTCGAGTCCGACGCCAAGTTCGATTCCGGCTGCGGCTGGCCGAGCTTCACCCAGCCCGCCGCCGAGAGC
>NZ_JBFUES010000912.1:0-3009 GCF_056403875.1 Bradyrhizobium sp. P2_E8 | reverse complement strand
CCGTATGGGCAGGCAGCTACAGCATCTACCTGGGAGGGGGCGTATGTTTATGCTGGGGGCTAATTTTCGTTCTGATCATGCGACGAGAACTCTCACGAGACATCAAGGCCCTCGACGATCCCAGTGACAATCCGCGTGCGAACCGATTGATCGGCAAAGGCTTGCCGCGCAAGGCGGCCCCAGGTCCCGATACTCGTATGCGCCGCGCTCGCGGCACTCTAAAACATATGGCACTTCGATTTGCGGTCGAATTTCTCACGTCCGTCGCGATCATAATTGCTGTGACGCTGGGAACGAGCTTGGCGGCTGAAACGGTCGTATTCGCGCTTTCCGACCGGGATGTAAGTGGCGCCTTTGGTTCTGGCCTGGCCGGTGCTGCTGGCGGCGTATTTGGTCTGGTCTTCGCCGTCGTGATCGTCATCAGGCGAATTGCCGATATCGAAGATTGATCGGTTGGTTGTGGCGCTTGYGCCATCCGCTCGAGCTCGGTCAGCTCCACGCTTGGGTTGATGCCGTCCACGGCCGTCTCGTGGCATGGAGCAACCTGAAGGCGTGGGCAACAGTGAGGTGCGCTTGATCAGGCTTTAGAGGCACGGCCGGAAGACCCGACGTGGCCGACGGGTCTTCCGCAAGGTCGTCCACTCAACGAGCGTGCGCCGCCTGAGCGACAGCGAAGCCGCTCCGCAAGAGGCGAGCGTCAAGGCTGAGCGCACCGGCGCCGAAGGCAAAGATCTGAAGCAGGCCGCCTGCCATCATCACGTTCTTGAGGAAATGGATCATCTGATTCTGGTCGGCAAAGTTGTTGTGGAACGAGACTGCCGCGGCCAGAGAGAATATGGCGAGCGCCAGTGCGACAGAGCGGGCTTGATAGCCCGCGATAAGCAAGAGACCGCCACCGAGCTCGACGAGCACTGCGATCGCATAAGCCACCGGTGGCACCGGTAATCCCGCAGAGGCGATGTAAGCGGTCGTCGCACCATAAGCGGCGAGCTTGCTGAAGCCGCTCATTGCAAACGGGAGGCCGATCAGCAGCCGGCCAACGAGGGAAGCATAACGGGTCGTGTCCATGGTAGTCGCTCCTTTACTTGGTTGAGGTCCGACGGCACCAAGCGTGTGGCCTGGAAGAAAGTGCGCGCCGCGGGGCCCTGCGTTGTGTCCTCAGATTGGCCGGATCGAATTGTGACCGAAATAGAAATGATTGAAAGTTACTGTTTCCATTTTTGACCTTAGCGGCGTGACGTCGCGGAGACGAATGCTCTGGTCGCGTCGTTGGTCTATGTTGACTGCACGCATGGATTGATCGCGCCCGCGTGCGCTTGCGCGACCTCATCGCAATGCTAAAAGCGATACCAATAAGAAGGGTATCGCCATGATCTCACTCGCCGACCTCCAGCGCCGCATCGAAGCGGGCGAGCTTTCGCCGGATGACGCCATCGCCCAGTCGCATGCGGCGATCGAGGCGCGGGAGAAGGAGGTCCATGCCTTCGTCCGCCACGACAAGTCGGCACGAGCGCAAGCCTCCGGCCCGCTGCGCGGCATCGCCGTCGGCATCAAGGACATCATCGACACCGCCAATATGCCGACCGAGATGGGCTCGCAGATCTATCGCGGCTGGCAGCCGCGTTCGGACGCGCCGGTCGTGATGATGCTGAAGCGGGCGGGCGCCACCATCATCGGCAAGACCACGACCACGGCGTTCGCCTCGCGCGATCCGACGCCGACGCTCAATCCGCACAATCTTGGCCATACGCCCGGCGGCTCGTCCTCGGGCTCGGCGGCGGYGGTCGGCGCCGGCATGATCCCGCTGGCGCTGGGCACCCAGACCGGCGGCTCGGTGATCCGGCCCGCCGCCTATTGCGGGACGGCCGCGATCAAGCCGTCGTTCCGCATGCTGCCGACGGTCGGCGTGAAGTGCTATTCGTGGGCGCTCGACACGGTCGGCCTGTTCGGTGCCCGCGCGGAGGATCTCGCGCGCGGACTGCTGGCGATGACCGGCCGTAGCGAATTCTCCGGCATTGTCCCGGCCAAGGCGCCGCGCATCGCCGTGGTCAGGCAGGAGTTCGCAGGCGCTGTCGAGCCGGCCGCCGAAGAGGGGCTGCAAGCCGCGATTAAGGCGGCCGAGCGCGCCGGCGCCAGCGTGCAGATCATCGACCTGCCCGAAGCGGTGCAGGAGGCCTGGCGCATCCATCCGATCGTCCAGGACTTTGAGGCGCATCGCGCGCTCGCCTGGGAGTTTTCCGAGCATCACGACGAGATCGCGCCGATGCTGCGCGCCAGTCTCGATGCGACGGTCGGGCTGACGCCGAAGGATTATGACGAGGCCCGCCGGATCAGCCGTCGTGGCCGCCGCGAGCTCGGCGAGCTGTTCGAAGGTTTCGACGTGCTCCTGACCTATTCGGCGCCGGGCACGCCGCCGGCCAAGGAGCTCGCCTCCACCGGCGACCCCCGCTACAACCGGCTCTGGACGCTGATGGGCAATCCTTGCGTCAACGTGCCGGTGCTGAAGGTCAATGGCCTGCCGATCGGCGTGCAGGTGATCGCGCGCTTCGGCAACGACGCGCATGCGCTTGCGACGGCGTGGTTCCTGGAGGACGCGCTGGCGAAATCAGGCTAGCGCGGGCTCTACGGAGGCGGGGCGCTGATCGGATGTAGGCGGCGGAGCTGCACTGATCGTCGCACCTTGCCCGAGCCAGCGCCCGGCGGCTTCGCGGCCGCTCCGGTGCAACAGGCGGATGAAGCCGCGGCCGAGATCGGCCGAGCTGCGCTGCGCCAGGCCTTCAATCGAGTCTTCTGCCGCGATCCTGGAGAGCCGCAGCGAGGTTGCGGAGTGCGATTGCGCCCATGCGATCGCCGCGACCTCGGCATTGAGCGCGGCGTTCGCGGTGATCTGGTCGAGCCGGCGGTCGATGGCTGCGAGCGTGATCGGCACGTAGCTGTCGCGGGACGGGGTGAGCTGGACCAGCAGCACGTCGGTCGCCGCCGTCTCCTGCGCCAGCTTCAATAGTGGCG
>NZ_JBFUES010000911.1:0-3026 GCF_056403875.1 Bradyrhizobium sp. P2_E8 | reverse complement strand
GGTGTGGGCCGGCCGCAAGGCCGACGACCCCAGGCCGGTCGTCGAGGCACGCAAGGCCATGCTCGAGGAGACCGAGGACGAATACCGCCGCCTGCTCTACGTCGCGATGACGCGCGCGGCCGACCGGCTGATCGTCGGCGGCTGCATGCCCGGTAACATGAGGACGGTCCGCAAGCTGAGCTGGTACGATTTGGTCGACACCGGGCTCACCGGCTCGGGCCTCGAGAAGCAGACGGTGGAGACGCCGCTTGGCAAGGTGACGCGATTCGCCCGGCCGGAGGACGCCGTCGCCCTCGGCACGCCCGCGACATCCGTGGACCAGACGATCGCGTTGCCCGACTGGCTGCGGACGCCGGCACCGCGCGAGATGCTTGACGACGATGCCGTGCGCCCGTCCGGCCAATCTGCCGAGGAAGGCCGCGCGGTGCGGTCAGGCGAATCAGTGCAGTCGCGCGCGCGCGCGCTGCAACGCGGCGCGCTGGTGCATCGGCTGCTCCAGTCGCTGCCAGACATCGGCCCCGAGCGCCGGCGCGAGGCCGCGCTCGGCTTCATGGCGCGCAACGCCTCGGACTGGGCGGAGGCCGACCGCACCGCGCTGGCCGACAAGGTGCTCGCGCTGATCGCCGAGCCGCGCTTTGCCCCGGTCTTTGCCGGCGGCAGCCGGGCCGAGGTCGCCATCGTCGGCAGGCTGGAGCGGCCGGGCCGACCGCCGGCGCTGATATCGGGGCAGATCGACCGGCTGGTCGTTCGTCCGGACGAGGTCCTGATCGTCGATTTCAAAACCAACCAGGCGGCGCCCAAGAGCGCCTCGGAGGCCCCCGCCGTCTATGTCCGACAGCTCGCGCTGTACCGGGCGGTGCTGTCGAGGCTTTATCCCCAAAAGCCTGTCAGGGCTGTCCTGCTCTGGACCGAGGCCCTTGAATATATGGAGATTTCAGCCCCCGCGCTGGACGCGGCGCTGGCATCCCTTCATCTCAGTGTGAGCGTCCTTGACCCGGCAAGGGGCCGTTCATAGGTTGACGGCATGATCCCGGGCGCGATTCCCAACCGCGCCGATTCTTTCAACCGAGTGAGGTACTCCAATGGCCGTTAGCAAGGTTTCCGACGCCGATTTCGAAGCCGAAGTGCTCAAGGCGAACGGCCCTGTCGTCGTCGATTTCTGGGCCGAGTGGTGCGGCCCCTGCCGCATGATCGCCCCCGCCCTCGACGAGATCGCCGGCGCGATGGGCGACAAGGTCAAGATCGTGAAGCTCAATGTCGACGAGAGCCCGAAGACCGCGTCGAAGTACGGCGTGATGTCGATCCCGACCCTGATGATCTTCAAGGGCGGCGAGATGGCCTCCCGCCAGGTCGGCGCGGCGCCGAAGGCGAAGCTGCAGCAGTGGATCACGTCGGCGGTCTGATCCGCTTCGCGCGTAACTGAGAATTCTGCAACGGCCGGCGAATAGCCGGCCGTTTTATTTGCCGTCTGCCTCGGCGCGCTCAATGCCTTCGACGAGCGCCTGAAACATCGCAACCAGTCGCTTGGTGTCGGACGCCAGCGGCTTAAAGAACGCGGCGTCGGCGTCTTCAACCGCCACGACAGCTTTCCGCGCGAGATCGCGGCCCACCTTGGTGACCGTGATCGCCTTGGCGCGCGGGTCCTGAGGATGATCGATCCGCTCGATCAACCCTGCTGCTTCCAGCGCGCGCAACACCTGGGACGTGGTCATCGGATCAATGCCGCTGAGCTGGGAGAGCCGCGCCTGGGTCAGCGTTTCCTCAGCACCGAACCAGGTCGCCGTTGCCAGCAACACGAATTGGGAATGGGTGAGCTCGTAAGGCTGGAGCGCCACCCGCAACCGGCGTTGCCAGGCGTTCGAGATCTTCCAGAGCAGGAAGCCCGGGCTTTCGGCGGGTCCGGACAGACGGGTCGGGAGTGGCGGCTTCGTCATCGCGTCCCCTCGGCCAGTTTGGACAGGCTCGCGAGCACCTCGGGAAAATCGGCGGAAACCGCCGGGCCGATCTCGGCGGCCTGCGGGCCGCGGGCATCGACGGCATAGACAATGCGCGTGCGCGCCGGTCCAAGCGGCTCGATGCGGTGGGCGACAAGGATGACGAGATCGCCCACCCGTGTTTCGTCGACGAAGCAGACGTTCTCACGAACGTCGACCAGCTGCGAACGCAGCGCCTCCTCGCCGGGCGGCTTCATCGTGAACCAGGTGCCGGTCGCAAACGGTCCGTCGATGTTGATCTGCTCGATGCCCGCGTTCCAGGTTTTCCAGGCGGGGACTTCGCGAAAGATGCTCCAGATCGTCTCTGGGGTCGCCGACGTCTCGATGGCGTATTCGCTCCGCCAGGTGTTTTCGTCGCTCATGGCATGACCTCCCGTTTCATATGCGCGCTTATAATAAGCGCGCATATGAAAATGTCAAGCCCGCAGCCCTGATGGAGCCGTCTACTTGATCCAGCCCGTTGCCAGCGCGTTCGCGAGCTCCGGCTGATTGTTGCGGCGCGCGAGCGCGGCCATCGCCTCGTGATCGTAGGCGATCTGGCGGAACGTCACCTGCCACGCACCATCGACGCATTCGAGGACCGCGTAGCGCGCGTGCGGCGTGCCGGCCTCGACGACATGGGGGAACGGATGCTTGTCGCGATAGCCGGGGCTACCGACGCTGCCGGGATTGACGATCAGCCGGCCATCGCGCAAGCGCACCGCGCGGGCGAGATGGGTATGGGCGCAGAGGATCAGGGACTGCGTGATGCCTTGCGCGAACTGCTCGATGCGATCGAGCGGCGATAGCGCCACCGTGCCGTCGGGATGCACGGTGTCGAGCCAGTAGACTTCGTCGTTGTCGGGCGTTGCGTGGCAGAGGAAAACCCGGTCGCGGAACACGCGCGTCATCGGCTGCGCCCGCAGCCAGTCGAGTTGCGCGGCGTTGAGCGCCGCATGGGCAGGACGATCCCATGAGCCCATCTTCTCCGGCGGACGGTCGAGCAAATAGCGGTCGTGATTGCCGAGCACATGCACGGCCTCGAGCTGCATC
>NZ_JBFUES010000910.1:0-3028 GCF_056403875.1 Bradyrhizobium sp. P2_E8 | reverse complement strand
ACCTATGCGGGCGCGCAAGGCAGTGCATCGGTCGGCGTCGGCCTCGGCGGCAACGTGCTGGTCGGCGGCTCCAACAATTCGATCGCGCTCCAGCCGCTCAGCGTGCAGGGCCAGGTCGGCCTCAACGTCGCCGCCGGCCTCGAGAGCCTGGAACTCCGCCCCGGCCGCTAACAATTATGCGTGTGATCGCGCCGTTCCACCGGCGCGATCACGACGACGCACCGCAGCGACGTTTGACGCTTGCCAAATCTCGGGGACGGGCAGAGCATCCGCGTTTGCCGACCCAATCATGGGCCGAGCTCCACACCAAGGAGACGGCGAATGGGACAAGACGTCAGAAGTCCCCGAGGTCCACGGTGCATTGCGCTGGTGGGCCCATTCCAAAGCGGTAAAACCACACTTCTTGAAGCGATATTGGCACGAACGGGCGCAATCCCGCGTGCCGGCAGCGTCGATGCCGGAACTTCCGTCGGCGACGCCACGCCCGAGGCCCGTCATCACAAGATGACCGTCGGCCTCACTGCCGCCACCACGAGTTTCATGGGCGACAGCTACACCTTCCTCGACTGTCCCGGTTCCGTCGAATTCGCCCACGACATGCGCGCCGCGTTGCCCGCGGTCGATGCCGCGGTCGTGGTCTGCGAAGCCGACGAGAAGAAGCTGCCCCAGCTTCAGATCATCCTGCGCGAGCTGGAGGAGCTGAAGATTCCGCGTTTCCTGTTCCTCAACAAGATCGATCGCGCCAACAAGCGCATCCGCGAGACGCTCGCAACGCTCCAGCCCGCCTCGCGCGTGCCGCTGGTGCTGCGCCAGATCCCGATCTGGAAGGACGAGTTGATCGAGGGCTTCGTCGATCTCGCGCTGGAGCGCGCCTTCATCTATCGCGAGCACAAGGCCTCCGAGGTGATCGCGCTCGAAGGCGGCGATCTCGACCGCGAGAAGGAGGCGCGCTTCTCGATGCTGGAGAAGCTCGCCGACCACGACGATGCGCTGATGGAACAGCTGCTGGAGGACATCCAGCCGCCGCGCGATGCCGTGTTCGACGATCTCGCCCGCGAATTGCGCGAAGGGCTGATCTGCCCGGTGCTGCTGGGCGCTGCCGGACGCGAGAACGGCGTGCAGCGCCTGATGAAGGCGTTGCGCCACGAGGCGCCGGGTGTTGCGGAGACCGCCAAACGTCTCGGCGCCCCCGAGAGCAAGGACGCGCTCGGCTACGTCTTCAAGACGCTGCACTCGCAGCACGGCGGAAAGCTGTCGCTGACGCGGCTGCTCGCAGGCCATCTCGACGACGGTGCCACGCTGCAATCCTCTTCCGGCGGCGCGGGGCGCATCTCCGGCATCCTCGCCGTCAACGGCGCCTACGACACCAAGCGCGCCGCGGCGGAAGCCGGTGACACGGTCGCGCTCGCCAAGGTCGATCCGGTCAAGACCGGCGACATGGTCTCGAGCGGCAAGACCCAGCCGGCAGCGCTTGTCGCCGCAGAACCGACGTCGGCCGTGCTCGCGATCTCGGTTGCGGCCACCGACCGCAAGGACGACGTCAAGCTCGGCCAGGCGCTGATGCGGCTGCATGAGGAGGATCCCTCGCTCATGGTCGTGCAGAACGCAAAGACCCACGACACCGTGCTGTGGGGCCAGGGCGAAATGCATTTGCGCGTCGCCAGCGAACGCCTGCGCGATCGCTTCGGCGTCAAGGTCGCCTCGCATCCGCCCGCGATCGGCTATCAGGAGACCATCCGCAAGCCGATCACCCAGCGCGGCCGTCACAAGAAGCAGTCCGGCGGCCACGGCCAGTTCGGCGATGTCGTGCTCGACATCAAGCCGCTGCCGCGCGGCGACGGCTTCAAATTCACCGAGAAGGTGGTGGGCGGCGCGGTGCCGCGCAACTACATCCCGGCGGTGGAGGAGGGCGTCGTCGACGGGCTCACGCGCGGTCCGCTCGGTTTCCCCGTCACCGACGTGCAGGTGACGCTGACCGACGGCTCCTATCACAGCGTCGATTCCTCCGATCTCGCCTTCCGCACGGCGGCGCGGGTCGGACTCAACGAAGGCCTGCCGCAATGCCAGCCGGTATTGCTGGAGCCGATCCACGTGGTCGAGATCGTCTGCCCGACGGATGCCACCGCCAAGATCAACGCGATCCTGTCGGCGCGGCGCGGCCAGATCCTCGGCTTCGATACCCGCGACGGCTGGAGCGGCTGGGACTGCGTCCGCGCCATGATGCCGGAAGCCGAGATCGGCGAGCTGATCGTCGAGCTGCGCTCGGCCACCGCCGGCGCCGGCAGCTTCACCCGTCAATTCGACCACATGGCCGAAGTCACGGGCCGCGCCGCCGACCAGATCATCGCCGCGCATCAGCACGCGGCGTGATGTAGTTCGCGCGGTAAGGAGGCCCCGCTCTCTCACACCCTCTCCCCGTTCTTACGGGGAGAGGGTGGGGTGAGGGGCTGCGTCCGAGCGCACGGCGAAAGTTGGACTCACGCCGCCTCCTCCTCTTCGTCATTGCGAGCGTGGCGAAGCAATCCAGACTGTCTCCGCGGAGGCGGTCTGGATTGCTTCGTCGCAAGAGCTCCTCGCAATGACGGGGGAGACTGACGGGCAGCCCCTTGCATTCGCCCCTCAATGATGTATTTTACATCATTGTACATGCTCCAGATATCATTTATAAGCTCTGATACGTGAGGCCAAGGTGATCACGTCGTTCCAGATGCGGGCAGCCCGCGCGCTGCTCGGCATCGACCAGAAAACCCTGGCCGAGCTCGCCGGCGTGTCGCTGCCGACCATCCAGCGGATGGAGGCCAGCACGGGCAATGTTCGCGGCGTGGTCGAGACCTTGATCAAGGTGGTCGAGGCGTTCGACCGGGCCGGCGTCGAACTGATCGGCGAGCAGGCGCGCAGCGACAGCGGCGGACGCGGTGTTCGCCTGCGGGAGCCCGGGCCGCCGCGTCGCGTTGGAGCATGATCGAGCGTTGATCGTGCTCGGGATCAGAATGACCTAGCGCATCGTCGCGCACGCGGGGGCGCGGGT
>NZ_JBFUES010000909.1:0-3034 GCF_056403875.1 Bradyrhizobium sp. P2_E8 | reverse complement strand
ATCAAGAAGGGCTCCAGAACTAAAATTCGGCGGGACAATCCTTTATGAGCCCGCCTCAGTCAATCGTTTGGAAGGCCTAAAAAGTGCTGGAAAAGACCCGAATTATCACAGACTTAATGGCTGGGCCCGTGGCCGCGYTTCATTTTGCGCCGGAAAGGTCGATTTGCGCATCGTTAAAATCCTGCTGCTAGCGCTCGCGATCGTAGTTCTCGCGCCCTATGTGATCGCGCCGTTCTACCGCACCGGCCATCCCGTTTCGACGCTGATGGCCTGGCGAAGCTTGCGGGGTGCGCCGATGCAGCGGGAATGGATCGATCTCGCGGCGATGTCGCCTTATCTGCCGCGCTCGGTGGTGGCGGCAGAAGACGCTCATTTCTGCAAGCATCACGGCATCGACTGGGGCGCGCTGCGCGAGGCGATCGACGACGCGAAGGAGGACGGTACGCCGTTCCGGGGCGCCTCCACCATCACCCAGCAGGTGGCGAAGAACCTGTTCCTCTGGCAGGGGCGGGACTTCATCCGCAAGGCGCTGGAATTCCCGCTGGCGTTGTGGATCGATTTCGTCCTGCCCAAGCCGCGGATCCTGGAAATTTACCTCAACATCGCCGAGCTCGGTCCGCAGGGTCAGTTTGGGGTGGAGACGGCCAGCGTCTATGCCTTCGGCAAATCGGCCGCCAGCCTCTCCCCCCGGGAGGCGGCACTTCTGGCCTCGATCCTGCCGAATCCGGTCAAACGCAGCGCCAGGAACCCGGGGCCGGGTGTCCGGCGGCTGGCCGGGACCTATGTGGCAAGGGCGCAGGCCTCGACGCTTGCGACCTGCTGGCGGGAAAATCGCTGATTTCGGGCCCTTTTCGGGCGCATTTTCCGGCCCAAGAGCCTAGCTTTGCGGCCAGCCTTCCTCTATAAGCGCGGCCTTGATCGGCATTCAGCTCGCCTCGTATTGCGGGTGCTGAGCCGTCCCTCGCGGACGATGCCCTGATAACACCAATCCCTAGAGGATATTGAAATGGCCGTTCCGAGAAGAAAAACCTCGCCGTCGCGCCGTGGCATGCGCCGCTCGGCAGACGCCATCAAGAAGCCGACCTACGTGGAAGACAAGGACTCCGGCGAGCTCCGTCGTCCGCACCATCTCGACCTCAAGACCGGCATGTACAAGGGCCGGCAGGTCCTGAAGAAGAAAGAGTCCTGAGGTCAGGACTTTTTCTTCAGGCGGGATGGTTTGACCCGCCTGATTTCGGCCACCCCATGAGATATGACGGTGACGGCGGCGGAGCGAATGCTTCGCCGCTGCGTTGTTCTGTCTGGATATCTTGATCGAGAAGGCATTTTGCCGATGGTCGGTTTCCCGCTGCTTCTGATTCCGCTCGCGGTCTACAACATCATCGCCTTCCTGATGCCCAGCGTGTCCTTCTCGGACGTGCTGTTCAAGGTGCCGATGATCACGGGCGAGACCTGGCCGGTCACGCTCTCCGATCTCCTGCTCGCGCTTGGTGTGGTGCTGCTGCTGCTCGAAGTGGTCAAGGGCGCGCGGCCCGGCGCGAAATTCCTGATGGATCACTTGCTGTCGCTGATCCTGTTTGGCGCCGCCGCGGCCGAATTCGTGATGTGGCCCAAATTCGGCAACTCCACCTATTTCCTGCTGGTGCTGCTCGCGATGGCCGATTTCCTCGGCGGCATCGCCCAGCGCACGCGCCGCCGTGTCACCTATGTCGCCGAGACGACGGTGCCGGCGCCGCGCAAGGCCAAGCGCCAGGCCGAGGCGCCGGCGGATGACGTTGCGTCCGAGCCCAAGTTCGAGCCGGTCTCGGTACCGCAGGCAGCCCCGGTGCCACCCGCGCCTTCCGCGCAATCGGTCGCCGAATCCGTGCTGATGGACCATCCGGCGCCGAAGCCGGTGCAAGGCATGACCTCGCCGGAAATCCCCTCGCCGCATTTGCAGCCGGGCAACGGCAACGGCACGCCGTCTCCCGACGCGCCGCGCTGATCGATCTCAAGCCACCTGCCGCGTGCGCGCGCTGACGCTTCCGAGCGGGCGCTTGCTGCCATAGGCCATCCGCGCATCTTCGGAGGAGGCGCGGCGGAGCCGGCTGGCCTGGGGCAAATGCTCGGCATTGGCGATGAGCTGGGTGACGAAGCTCGGATCGGGGCGAGGCATCGGTGCCTTGTTGACCCACTGTAACGTCGGCAGCAGCGGCACCAGGGCCGAGCCTGTGCCGTAGTCCGCCAAGTCCGATCGATCGGTACTCAACATCGCAATCACCGTTGATCCGGCGAAGAGTGTCGCGTTTCGGGACGCGGGCGCCGGTGCGAGTCATGTACTCGCAAGGCCTATGCCGGCCGGGCCGGTTTGGTTCCGCACCGCCCCGAAACATGGTTTCCAAATTGTTTATCAACTTTGCCTAGGGTTGGGGGCGAATCTGGCTCTATCCTGTGCCGGCACAGGCCCCCCCGCTGTCCCGAAACGAGGCGATATTGACCCCCGCATTGCCGCAAGCCTCCGACATCCTGGCCGCGCTCGGCCAGGCCGTGTTCGCCTGGGACATCGCCAGCGACGTCATCGTCTGGGGTGAGCAGCTCAGTGCCGTATTCCCCGGCATCCCCGCCGAGCGGCTCGCGACCGGTGCCGAATTCGCCAAGCTGATCGAGCCTGCGCCGTCGCTGCGGACCGCCGCGCTGGCGCAGACATCCGCCGTGCACGGCGCCGACGGCACGCCTTACCGGGTCGAATACGGCGTGCGCATGAGCGCCTCCGATCCCGTGGTCTGGGTCGAGGAGACCGGCCGCTGGTTCGCCGGCCCCGACGGCCGCCCGGTCCGCGCGATCGGCTCCGTCCGCATCAACAATGAGCGCCACGCCCGCGACGAGGAATTGACCAGGCTGGCCCGGCTCGATCCGCTGACCGGCGAGCTCAACCGCTCCCACCTGATCGCGGCGCTGGCCGAGGCGATCGAGGAGACGACCCGCTTCCGCTCGACCGCCGCCTTCATGCTGGTCGGCATCGATCATCTCGCCCGCGTCAACGACGCCTTCGGCT
>NZ_JBFUES010000908.1:0-3043 GCF_056403875.1 Bradyrhizobium sp. P2_E8 | reverse complement strand
GTATGACTACAGGGGAMCGACGAGCTGGACGGTGACCAACGAAGTCAACGCGCCTGGCTGTATTCCGTCGACCGTCAATCCGTCGAGTGCCGGAACCTGTACCGGCCTCGTCTACGACGACAGCAAGGTGATCCGCTCGTCGGTCGGTGTCGGCCTGATCTGGCAGTCGCCGTTCGGTCCGCTGCGCTTCGACTACGCCGTGCCGCTCAGCAAGGGCAAGTATGACCGCACCCAGGAGTTCCGGTTCGGCGGCGGCACCTCGTTCTAATTCGATCAGCAGAGCATGATCCGGCCCCTTGGGTTTCCCCTGGGGGCCGGTCTCCAAAAAGTTCGTGCTCAATCCGGGAGATGAGGCATGATGCGGCTTGGCCGCTTCATGCCGAAGCCGGACCACGACGGGGTGGAATGGCGCAGCCGACCTTCTTCACAAAGCCGCCTGCGACGGCGCTGGCCGATATTGCCACGCTGACAAAGACGCTGCTGGTCGACCCCACCAGGGGCGATCACGTCATCACGGGCCTGGCTTCGCTCGACGAAGCCGGCCCGATGCATCTGGCGTTCTTCGACAACCTGAAATATGCCGATCAGCTCAAGACGACCAGAGCGGGTGCGTGCCTGGTCAGTCCGCGCTTCGAGGCTCAGGTGCCCGCGCACGTCGCCGTGCTGCGGGCGGCGCAGCCGTTCCGCGCCTTCGTCAGGATCGCGCGGGAATGGCACGGCGACGCGCTGAGGCCGCAATCCTGGGTCGGCAATGACGGCATCGCGCCGTCAGCCATCATCGATCCCACGGCGCGCCTCGAGGACGGTGTGGTCGTCGACCCGCTTGCGGTCATCGGTGCGGATGTCGAGATCGGCAGCGGCACGGTGGTCGGCGTCGGCGCCGTGATCGGCCCCGGCGTCAAGATCGGCCGGGACTGCAATGTCGGCGCCCGTACCGCCATCCAGTGTGCCCTGATCGGCAACAACGTGCTGATCCACCCGGGCTGCTCGATCGGCCAGGACGGCTACGGCTTCATCTTCTTCGGCCCCGAGGGGCACCTGAAGGTGCCGCAGACCGGGCGCGTGCTGATCCAGAACAATGTGGAGGTCGGCGCCGGCACCACCATCGATCGCGGTTCCCTGCGCGACACGGTGATCGGCGAGGGCACCAAAATCGACAACCAGGTCCAGATCGGCCACAATGTGACGATCGGCCGGAATTGCCTGCTGGCGGCCCAGATCGGGCTGGCCGGCAGTCTGACCATCGGCGACAACGTGGCGCTGGGAGCAAAGGTTGGCATCAACAATCACCTCAAGATCGGCGACGGGGCCCAGGTCACCGCGATGAGCGGCGTCAAGGATGACATCCCGCCGAACGGACGCTGGGGTGGTTTTTTTGCCAAGCCGACCAAGCAGTGGTTCAAGGAGATCATCGCGGTGGAGCGCCTGGTACGCGACAGCAAGGCCGATCCGAAGGACGAGGGACGGGAATGACGGAGGAATCACCTGTTAGGTTCGAGCTGGTGGACATCAACGCGATCCTCCAGACGCTGCCGCACCGCTTTCCGATGCTGCTGATCGATCGCGTGATCAGCATCCGCGCCGATTACAGCGGCATCGGCATCAAGAACGTCACCTTCAACGAGCCGGCCTTCCAGGGACATTTCCCCGAGCGCCCGGTCTATCCCGGCGTGATGATGATCGAGGCGATGGCGCAGACGGCGGGCGTGATCGGCATCAAGTCGGTCGAGGGCACCGAGAAACCGCGCGCGGTCTATTTCCTCACCATCGACAAGTGCAAGTTCCGCAAGCCCGTGCTGCCCGGCGATACCATCGAGTATCACATGCGCTCGCTCGGCCGCCGCAAGACCATGTGGTGGTTTCACGGCGATGCCAAGGTCAACGGCCAGGTCGTCGCGGAAGCCGACGTCGGCGCCATGCTGACGGACTGAGCGGCTTACGGTCCGCAGGGCGGGCTCACGCGCCGCAATCGTAGCGGCTGCCCGGTGCCGCGCGTCTGATATTCCGGTTGAAGAACTGGCCCATGGACGGCGCGCCCAGGAGGCCGTCGACCGTATCGGGACCCACGCCGCAATAACGGTCATATGCGCCGTTGATCGCGACGATCAGGTCCTGTTGTGCGCGGTCGTAGCAGACACGCTGAAGCACCGTGCTGCGGGTGATGTCGCGGCATTCGAATGTCGCGAGGTCGACGGGGCGGTGTCCGCCGGTCTCCACCGTCTCGGAGACGAGCGGTGCGGTCGCCAGCTGTGCGAGCAGCATTGCCAGGGCCCTGACCACGATACCTGAAGCTCCGCATGAACGTGTTGATGGGCCGCGAAGGCCGCCGCATCCGGCACGTGAAACACGCCGAGATGATACGTCACTGGACAGATCGGGCATAGTCGGGCTAACCAGCGGAAAACCAAGCGACTTCAACACATAACCAGACCTTCTTGACGAGTTAGATTGCTTGATGAGCAAGATTGATCCCACCGCACGGGTCGAGGACGGCGCCGTGATCGGCGAGGGTACCGAGATCGGCCCCTACTGCATCATCGGCCCCAATGCCGTGATCGGCGCGAACTGCAAGCTGATCGGACATGTGCATGTCACGGCGCAGACCACCATCGGCGATGATTGCACCATCTATCCCTTTGCCTCGCTCGGCACGCCACCGCAGTCGCTCAGCTACCGTGGCGAGCTGACGAAGCTCAAGATCGGCTCGGGCTGCACTATCCGCGAATCCGTGACCATGAATGCCGGCACCGTCGCCGGCGGCGGCATCACCACGGTCGGCGATCGCGGCTACTTCATGAATTGCAGCCATGTCGGCCATGACTGCCATGTCGGCAATGACGTGATCTTCGCGACCTCGGCGACGCTCGGCGGTCACTGCGAGATCGGCGACTTCGTCTTCATCGGCGGCCTGTCCGCGGTGCACCAGTTCACGCGCATCGGGCCGCAGGTCATGGTGGGCGGTGTGTGTGGCGTACGCGACGACATCATTCCGTTCGGGCTGGTCAATGGCCAGTATGCCGTGCTTGAGGGCCTCAACCTGATC
>NZ_JBFUES010000907.1:0-3049 GCF_056403875.1 Bradyrhizobium sp. P2_E8 | reverse complement strand
GTTCTAGTCCTTCGCCGGGCCCGGAAGCAACTCACCGGTCCTGCCCCTCAAACGATAGGCAAGAAGCCCGAGCCATTCGCGCACGGCGACTTCGGTTCTGCCAAGTCCATCCGTACCAACGTTGGTGAAAGAGAAGAGATCGTCGCGCCCGCTCATCCGCCAGTCCACCGGATAGGCTTCGACGTCAAAGCCGGCCTTGCGGAAAATCCCCATCGAACGCGGCATGTGGTAGGCCGAGGTGACCAGGAGCCAGCGCTCCCCCGGCTTCGGCGCAACCAGCTGCTTTGTGAACAGCGCGTTCTCGAAGGTGTTGCGTGAGTTCCGCTCCATGATCAGGCGGTCTTTGGCAATGCCGATGTTTTCCAGCACGGTACCCGCCCAATCGGCCTCCCTCGCATCGTTCGAAACGACGTTGGCACTTCCGCCGGTAAAGACGACACGCGCCTTCGGATAGCGTCGGGCGAGCTCTGCCGGCGCCAGCAGGCGATCGGCGGCATGGCGCACGATCGGCGTTTGATGCGCCACCGACAAGTCCGGATCGATCGAGCCGCCGAGCACGATGATGCCGTCAGGCGCGCCCCGCGAGGGATCCCAGGGTGGAAAGCGGGACTCCAGCGGATAGAGCAGGAGATTGCCCAGCGGCGAGAACGAAACGAGCGCCAGCAGGACCAGCGTGGCCACGGCGAGCTTGCGGCCGAACGCGGCAAAGCGCGTCGCCATCAGAACGACCGAGACGATCCCGAGCTCGATGATCAGATTGAACGGCAGCAGCGCGGCGCCGAAGGTCTTGGACAGGATGAAGAACAGGGGGGCCTCGCTGGAATGATCGTGTCGTGCGCGGGCTTGACCGGCCCGTCCATCTTCAATCTTCTTGAAAGAGRATCGATCGCCCGGTCAAGCCCAGGCATAACAAGCAAAACCGAACGGACGCGGCAAATGACCCATCACCACCTGCATTCCAGCCCCGAGACCTGTCATTGGGGCTTCTTTGAAGCCGCGCTCAAGCCAGTGCTGACGATCAAAAGCGGCGATGAGGTGACCGTCGACACCATCAGCGGCAGCCCGGACGTGCTGCCCGACCGCGACAAATTTCACATTCCGCCGGAGATGCACGAGGTCCACGCGAAGAGTGAGCGCATGCTGCCTGGCCACATCCTCACCGGGCCGATCGCGGTCGAGGGGGCCGAACCCGGCGACGTGCTCGCGGTCGAGATCCTCGACGTGCAGCTCCGGCAGGACTGGGGCTGGAATCTGATCAAGCCGCTGGCCGGCACCCTGCCCGACGATTTTCACGAGACGCGCATCCTCAACATCCCGCTGGACCAGACGCGGATGGTGGGCCGCATGCCCTGGGGCCTCGACCTGCCCCTCAAGCCGTTCTTCGGCGTGATGGGCGTTTCGCCGCCGCCGGCCTGGGGCCGCATCTCCTCGCTCGTGCCGCGCGCCATGGGCGGCAATCTCGACAACAAGGAACTCGGCGCCGGTGCGACGCTGTATCTGCCGGTGTTCGTCCCGGGCGCGCTGTTCTCCTGCGGCGACGGCCACGGCGTGCAGGGCGACGGCGAGGTCTGCGTCACCGCGATCGAGACCGCGCTCCAGGGCCGCTTCCGCCTGACGCTGCGCAAGGACCTCGGGCTCGACTATCCCCGTGCCGAGACGCCGACGCACTACATGACCATGGCGATGGACCCCGATCTCGACCAGTGCGTGGTGCGCGCGCTGCGCGACATGATCGCGCTGCTCGGCGAGACGCGAAACCTGTCGCGCGAGGACGCCTACACGCTGTGCAGCCTGGCGGCCGATCTGCGGGTGACCCAGACCGTCAACGGCTCCAAGGGCATCCATTGCATGATCGAAAAGGCGATCGTGCACGGCTGAGCCGGCCCCGCCTTCCCTGACCTGTTGACGTCAAGCCGCCGCGCGATCGCTCGCGCGGCGCGCCGCGCCATGCCCAATTTCTCAAGCGATTCCAAGGGGCTGAACCGTCGCCTTTCACGGGATTTGACTTTCCCCATCGAACCTAAATAGAGTCTTAATCGTTACTTTTATGTACCCGAGTAAGAGGCTAGCGTTCAGGCCATGGCCACCGAAAAAGCCGAGACTGACCGCATTCCCGTAACCTTGGCGCTCTCGACCATCACCTATCTGGAGAAGCTGGTGAGACAGGGCACCCACGGCACCAGCGTTCCCGGCGTCGCACGGACATTGATCGAGGAAGGCATCCGTCTCGCCATCAAGGACGGGCTTTTGTCGATTCGCGACAATGGCAGGACGTGAGCGCGCGCCGGACGTGAGGCGGACGATCTCGAGAGGCGGATGGCCGACATCTGCAACCTGGGACCGTTACAAATGCCTGTTCTCTCACCGACCTGGACCGACGAACGAATTGAACTTCTGAAGCGGCACTTCGAGGCCGGCCTCTCCTGCCGCGAGATCGCCGCCGACATCGGCGTCAGCCGCAATGCCGTGATCGGCAAGCTGTCCCGGCTGAACCTCACGCGCGGGCGCACGGTCGACGACCGCAAGATTCAGGACAGGAGCCTTGCGCCGGCGCGCGCATCGAGGGCCGTGCCGCGGCTGYAATATGAGATGCTCGCCACCATCTACGGCGAGACCGACGCGCCTGTGGTCGCAGGTCCGATCGACGACGCCAATCGCTGCTCGCTGATGGAGCTCTCGGAGAACCGCTGCCGCTGGCCGATCTCGACGCCGGGCGCAGACGATTTCTGCTTCTGCGGCAATACTGCGCCCGACGGCCAGTCCTATTGCGCCGGCCACAGCCGCCTCGCCTACCGGCCGAACTCGCGCGCGCGGCTCGCACGCGGCTGAGGCCGCAAGCTCATCACAAAACAAAAACCTCCGGCAGGGCATTGCCGGAGGTTTCGAGAGGCTTAGCGTGAAGCTAAGAGCCGTGATTTTGATATTCCGGCCTTAGACTATATAGCTGAGTAACTCAGGTAAGTAAATAAATTTGGCGGCGATGGATTCGCATAGCTCGTCTTCGTCCTGTGCAGCGCGCTTTTCCGGATTGTCGAAACCTGCATCCAGT
>NZ_JBFUES010000906.1:0-3057 GCF_056403875.1 Bradyrhizobium sp. P2_E8 | reverse complement strand
GGGATGGCCGGCTTCGACCACGCGGATGCGGCGGGTCGGCACACCGTAGCCGTGGCGTGTGGTGGCGATGCCGACCAGCCGCTCCGGCGCGAGCTTCAGCACGTCGAGATAATGCCGCTCGGCGGCCGCGGCCATCGCGCCGGCGCCCTTGCCGGCGGCGAGGCAGATCACGCGTCCTTTTGGGGCCGGCCGCAGATGCGGCGCCAGAATTGTATTCGGATGCGCGGCGGCAACGGCGGCGTCGTAGAGCGCGCGGAGCAGGGGACGTCGGTCGGTCATGACGGTGGCCTTGAGCAGACTGAAGCGATGGCGGCGAATTCGCCGTTCACCTGCCTACCGTATCATGCGCGAAAGCGTAAGCAGGGTTTACCATCATTCGATTGTGCAATCGCGTGATCATAATCGCCGTGCAGCAAAAAGCCCCCCGCGAGAGGCTCGCAGGGGGCTTTCGCATATTTGGATCCTGCTGGCGGCTAGCCGCCGACGTCGGCGCTGATCACGTCGCCGAACAGCTCCCACTTCTCGCCCTTGAACTTCTCGAGCTGCAGCTGGCTGATCGGTGCGAAATCGGTCGGCGAGGTGTTGATCTTCACGCCCGGCAGCAGCGCCTCGGTGCGGAAGTCCTTCAGGTTCGCCGCCTGCTTCATGACGTTCTCGCGTGTGAGATTGTCGCCGCACTGCTTCAGCACCTGGACCAGCGTCTGTGCCACGGCATAGCCGACGATGGTGCCCTTATCGAGCTTGTCGCCCTCGGGGAAGTATTTGGTCATGAATGCCAAAAACTCCTTCATGCCGGGATCGTTGTTCCACGCGGGATCCGACACGTCCTTCAGATAGTCGGCCGAGATGATGTCCTGGCCGTTCTCGAAGCCGGCGGGCTTCATCACGCTGCCGACGGAGGCCGAGACGTTGTTGAGGAAGTGCAGCGGCTTCCAGCCGATCTCGGAATTCTTCTTGATCGCCTGCGCGGCGAATTTCGGCGTCGTGATGTTCATGAACACGTCGGCGCCGGTCGATTTCAGCTTGACGATGTGGTTGTCGATGGTCGGCTCGGAGGTCTCATAGCTCTCCTCGATCACGATCATCGAGGCCGCCTTGGCGCCCAGGCCGTCCTTCAGGCCCTTCAGATAGTCCTTGCCGTAATCGTCGTTCTGGTAGAGCACGGCGATCTTGGCGTCCGGCTTGTTCTTCAAGAGCCACTTCGCATAGATCTGCGTCTCGCTCTGGTAGTTGGGCTGCCAGCCCATCGTCCAGGGGAAGTTCTGCGGATCGTTCCACTTGGTGGCGCCGGTGGCGACGAACAGCTGCGGCACCTTCTTCGAGTTCATGTATTTCTGGATCGCCGAGTTCGGCGGCGTGCCGAGCGAGTTGAAGATGAACAGGACCTCGTCGCTCTCGACCAGCTTGCGCGCCTGCTCGACCGTCTTCGGCGGCGAATAGGCGTCGTCGTAGCTGATATAGTTGATCTTGCGGCCGTTGATGCCGCCCTCTTCGTTGATCTTCTTGAAATAGGCGGCTTCGGTCCGCCCGATGATGCCGTAGGCGGAGGCCGGTCCGCTGTAGGGCATGATGTTGCCGATCTTGATCTCGGTGTCGGTCGCGCCGGTATCGTATTTCTTCTGGGCCGATGCAGTGGAGGCCGAGGCCGCAATGAGCGCAAGCGCCAGTGACGCGGCCGCAAGTTTGCCGGTGACAGCGGGCATTCCTATCTCCCTATTTTCTTGGTGTGTGCGCCCCGTTTCTTGTCTTGATTGTTTTTGGCGACGCGGCCGCAATTCAATACGATTTGTCCTGTGCCTTCAACAGAAAGCCCCTGCAACGGCGTCGCAGGGGCTGCTTCTTTAGTAGTCAAGGACGGGCGCGGTCTCGTGTGCGAATGCGAGACAGCACGGCTGTCTTGAGTTGCTTAATTCGTACAGAGCGATTTTGAGTTGAGCTGGTTCAGTTGCCCGTCTCGCTCGAGATGATGTCGCCGAACAGCTCCCATTTCCTGCCCTTGAACCGCATCATCTGGAGCTGTTCGATCGGGGCGAAATTGTCCGGTGCGGTCTTGATCCTGATACCGGGCAGCAGCGTGTCCGGCGCGAAATCCTTCAGGCTGGCGGCCTGCTTCATGACGTTCTCGCGGGTGAGGTCGTCGCCGCACATCTGCAGCACCTTCACCATGGTCTGGGCCGCGGCGTATCCGAACACCACGCCGGTATCGAGCTTGTTCGCCTTCGGATCGTAGTGCGCGAGGAAGTCATAGAACTTCTTCATGCCCTCATCGGCGTTCCATTGCGGGTCGGAGCCGTCCTTGGTGTAGCTGGCCGACAGGATGCCTTGCGAGATTTCGAGCCCCGCCGGCTCCAGCACGCCGCCGACCGAGGCCGAGACGTTGGAGAGGATGTGGGTCGGATGCCAGCTGATCTCGGCCGCCTTCTTGATCGCTTGCGCGGCGAATTTCGGCGTGGTGATGCTGATCAGGACGTCGGCGCCCGAGGCCTTCAGCTTCACGACGTGCTCGTCGACCGCGGGCTCCGAGGTGTCGTAGGCCTCTTCCATCACGATCATCGACGCCTTGGCCCCCAAGCCGGCCTTCAGCCCCTTCAGATAGTCCTTGCCGAAATCGTCGTTCTGGTAGAGCACGCCGATCTTCGCGTCCGGCTTCTCCTTCATGATGTACTTGGCATAGATGCGCGCCTCGCTCGCGTAGCTCGGCTGCCAGCCCATGGTCCAGGGATATTGCCTGGGATCGTTCCATTTCGAGGCGCCGCTCGCCACGAACAATTGCGGCACCTTCTTCTCGTTCATGTATTTGCGGATCGCGCCGTTGGTGGAGGTGCCGAGCGAGCCGAAGATGAGCAGCACCCCGTCGCTCTCGACCAGCTTGCGCGCCTGCTCCACCGTCTTCGGCGGCGAATAGCCGTCGTCGTAGGAGATGAACTTGATCTTGCGGCCGTTGACGCCGCCCTCGGCATTGATCTTGTTGAAATAGGCTTCCTCGGTCCTGCCGATCGCGGCATAGGCGGAGGCCGGCCCGCTATAGGGCATGATGTTGCCGATCTTGATCTCGGT
>NZ_JBFUES010000905.1:0-3058 GCF_056403875.1 Bradyrhizobium sp. P2_E8 | reverse complement strand
GGGCAGCACTTCGAACTGATGGAAGGGCGGCGGCGAGGGCAGCGTCCACTCCAGCGTGGTCGCGCCCGCACCCCACGGATTGTCGCCAGCCGGCACCTTCTTCATGAAGGCGTCGAACACGCAGTAGAGGAAGATCAGCACGCCGAAGCCGGAGATGTAGGAGCCGACCGAGGAGACCAGGTTCCAGCCAGCGAACGCGTCGGGATAATCGACGTAACGGCGCGGCATGCCCGACAGGCCGAGGAAGTGCTGCGGGAAGAACACCAGGTTGACGCCGATGAAGGTGACCCAGAAGTGCGCCTTGGCCAGCGTCTCGTTGTACATGTAGCCCGACATCTTCGGGAACCAGTAGTACCAGCCGGCGAAGATCCCGAACACCGCACCGAGCGACAGCACGTAGTGGAAGTGCGCGACGACGTAGTAGGTCTCCTGGAGCACGCGATCGACGCCGGCATTCGCCAGCACGACGCCGGTGACGCCACCGACTGTGAACAGGAAGATGAAGCCGACCGCCCAGATCATCGGGGCGCGGAATTCGATCGAGCCGCCCCACATCGTGGCGATCCACGAGAAGATCTTCACGCCGGTCGGAACCGCGATCACCATCGTCGCCGCGACGAAATAGGCCTGCGTCGCGCTGGACATGCCGACCGTGTACATGTGATGCGCCCACACCACGAAGCCGATGCCGCCGATCGCGACCATGGCGTAGGCCATGYCGAGATAGCCGAACACGGGCTTGCGCGAGAAGGTGGAGACGATCTGGCTGATCATGCCGAAGGCGGGCAGGATCAGGATGTACACCTCGGGATGGCCGAAGAACCAGAACAGGTGCTGGAACAGCACGGGGTCGCCGCCGCCGTCGGGCGCGAAGAAGGTCGTGCCGAAATTGCGGTCGGTGAGCAGCATGGTGATCGCACCGGCGAGCACCGGCAGCGAGAGCAGCAGCAGGAACACCGTCACCAGGATCGACCACACGAACAGCGGCATCTTGTGCAGGGTCATGCCCGGCGCGCGCATGTTGAAGATCGTGGTGATGAAGTTGATGGCGCCGAGGATCGACGAGGCACCCGCCAGATGCAGCGACAGGATCGCGAAATCGACGGCCGGGCCGGGATGGCCGGAGCTCGACAGCGGCACATACATGGTCCAGCCGGCGCCGACACCATTGGCGCCCGGCTCGCCCTCGACGAAGGTCGACATCAGCAGCAGCCCGAACGAGGCCGGCAGCAGCCAGAACGAGATGTTGTTCATGCGCGGGAACGCCATGTCGGGCGCGCCGATCATCAGCGGCACGAACCAGTTGCCGAAGCCGCCGATCATCGCCGGCATGACCATGAAGAAGATCATGATCAGGCCGTGGGAGGTCACGAAGACGTTGTAGGTGTGCGTCTCGTGGAAGATCTGCACGCCCGGATACATCAGCTCGGCACGGATCGCGACCGACATCGCGGCACCGATGACGCCGGCGATGACCGCGAAGATCAGGTACATCGTGCCGATGTCCTTGTGGTTGGTCGAATAGACGTAGCGCCGCCATCCGGTCGGATGGGCGTGCTCGTCATGTCCGTGGTCTTGCGCGTGATCGCCGTGTGCCGCTGCGCTCGTTGCCATTTTCAAATCCTGCCTTGCGTCCCATGCGGACCTTATGCGGTCCCGCCCTTTATGTCGCTTTCAGTCCCCTCGAGCCCTCACCCGGCGCTTACTGCGTCGGGCCGGCCGCGGAGGCGTAGGTGCTGGTGCCGCCGCTCGCATATTTCTTCTTCGCCGTTTCGACCCAGGAGGCGAACTCCTTGTCTTCCACGACGCGAATCGCGATCGGCATGAAGGCGTGATCCTTGCCGCAGAGCTCCGAGCACTGGCCATAGAACATGCCGGTCTTGGTGGCCTTGAACCAGGTCTCGTTCAGCCGCCCCGGGATGGCGTCGATCTTGACGCCGAAAGCCGGCAGCGCGAAGGCGTGGATGACGTCGGCGCCGGTCACCTGGACACGAACCACCTTGTTGACGGGCACCACCATCTCGTTGTCGACGCCGAGCAGGCGAGGCTGCTTGTCCTGGGCCATCAGCGAGTCGAACTCGAACTTGCCGTTGTCAGGATAGGCGTAGGACCAATACCACTGCTTGCCGGTCGCCTTGATGGTCAGGTCCGCCTTCGGCACGTCGAGCTCCAGAAACAGCAGGCGGAACGACGGCACCGAGATGCCGACCAGGATCAGCACCGGAACCAGCGTCCAGGCCACCTCGATCAGCGTGTTGTGGGTGGTCCGCGAGGGCACCGGATTGGCCTTCGCGTTGAACTTGATGACCACGACCACCAGCAGCGCCAGAACGAACAGCGTAATCAGCGTGATGAGCACGAACAGGAAGTTGTGGAACCAGACGATATTGTCCATCACCGGCGAGCCGGACTGCTGGAGCGTCCACTCCCATGGCGCCGGCTGCCCAAGCTCGGCAAATGCCGCGCCGCCCGTCGCCAGTGTCAGACCAGCTACGGCCAATCCCAGCAAATGCCGGCCTACCCGGCCCATCGACATCCTCATGCCGTTCGCGCTCCCCTTACGAAATCACCCCAAGTGCGTTCCCCTATTTTTGGGAAACGCTTATTCGATCCGTCCGTCTGACAAACCGCCACTCAAGAATACCTCTAAGAGGAATTGGGGCCAGATCGCTAGAACGCCGAAATCAAGCTTCTCAAACCATAATTCTTGATCTATCGCAATGCAGTCTTGAGCCCCACCTGCCAGCGATCACCCGCAAGATATTTCCTAGTAACATCAGACAAAAATACCGTTTCCCGGGACGCTGTGGCTTGACAGCGGAATTGCCCGTTGTAGGCACTGGCGAACGGCCGCACAGGAACCTGATTCGTGCCGGCGACGGCGGCCTCGGCGGCGCGGAATTTGCTTGGGAATTGCCTTCAAGACGCCGTCATTTCCGTATCAGTCCACCCGCGCAAGCGACCCAAGCGAGCAGAGGGACGCTTGGGAATTGCCTTCAAGACGCCGTCATTTCCGTATCAGTCCACCCGCGCAAGCGACCCAAGCGAGCAGAGGGAC
>NZ_JBFUES010000904.1:0-3059 GCF_056403875.1 Bradyrhizobium sp. P2_E8 | reverse complement strand
CGTCAGGGCCGATCGTGGGCGTGACGCCGGCCGGCAGCCGTGCCGCGGCGCCGTTGAGGAATTCGAGCACGCGCGAGCGGGCCCAGTAGATGTCGGTACCGTCCTCGAAGATGATGTAGACGAAGGAGACGCCGAAGAAGGAGAAGCCGCGCACCACCTTCGACTTCGGCACCGTCAGCATGGCGGTGGTGAGGGGGTGGGTGACCTGGTCCTCGATCACCTGGGGCGCCTGACCCTGATATTCGGTGTAGACGATAACTTGGGTGTCGGAGAGATCCGGAATGGCGTCCAGCGGCAGATGGAGCAAGGCATAGAGGCCGGCAGCAGCGGCAAAGCCGGTGCCGAACAGCACCAGCAGCAGATTGCGGGCCGACCAGGCGATCAGGCGGGCGATCATTGCTGGGCTCCTTCGGCAAAACCCTTGAGCGCCGCCTTCAGGTTGCTCTCCGCGTCGATCAGGAAGTTGGCGGACACGACGACGGGCTCGCCATCGGCGACACCCTGCCTGACCTCCACGTATCCCGAGCCGCGATGGCCGGTCTTGACCTCGCGCGGCTCGAACCGGCCCTCTCCCTTGTCGACGAAGACGGCCTGCCGACTGCCGGTATCCATCACCGCGCTCTCAGGGACGGTCAGGACCGGTTCGCCCGTCCCGGTGTCGATCCCGGCGTCGACGTACATGTCGTGCAGCAGCGCGAGGTCTGGGTTCGGCAATTCGACGCGGATGCGCGCGGTTCGGGTCTCCTTGTTGATCTCGGGATAGATCACTTCGACCCTCCCCGAGAATTCGCGGCCCGGAAAACTCCGGGCCCGCACGGTAGCCAACTGACCTTTGGAAATCATGCCCAGGTCGCGTTCCGCTACGTCGATCAACGCCCACATTACCGAGTGATCCGCGATCCGGAACAGCACGCCGCCCGGCTGCACGCGCATTCCCTCGATCGCGCTACGCTCCAGGACGATGCCATCGCGTGGCGCAGTCCACTCGACGGAGGTCGGTACGCTCCGGCTTTTCTCGATCGCCGCTATGGCGGCTTCCGGTACGTCGAGGTTGATCAGTCGCTGACGGGAGCCGCGGCCGTAGGCCTGGTCACCGCCCGTCGTCTTGGACGTGATGGTGGCGAGATATTCGGCGGCCGCCGACACGACGGCGGGGCTGTAGACCTCCATCAAAGGCTGCCCCTTCACGACGTGGGAGCCGGTCGTCACGTTGGCGACTTTCAGGATGAAGCTTTCGGACCGCATCGAGATGACGGAGACTCGCCGCTCGTCGAATTGAATGACGCCGGGGGCACGGACCATCGTGCGGATCGTGCGGAGCGCAGCGGGCTCGGACCTGACGCCCGTACGCTGGATCCTGCCCGGAGATAGCCGGACGGAACCGTCGTCGCTATCGTCGCCTTCGTAGACAGGGATATAGTCCATCCCCATGGAGTCCTTCTTCGGCACCGGCGAGGTGTCCGGCAGACCCATTGGGTTGCGGTAGTATTTGACCTTGCGATCGCCCCTGGCCTCGGCCGCAGCCGTCACCGCGGGCTGCTCGGGCTCATCAAAGCTTATGTCCGCGCCCGCAGGCACGGCACGATAGTCGCGGCCGTCCGCCGTCTTCTTCGTCGTCAGCGAATAGAGCGGCTTGCCGTCCGGGTCCTGATAATAGATGGGCGTGCCCGTATCCGCCGCGTTCGCGGCGGATACGAGTTGGCCGACGTCGGGCTGTGGCCGCAGGACGCCGGCGGCGAACAGCGCGAGACCTGCCGCGGCGAGAATCGCAGCGGCACTGCCCATGAGGAGGCGGCGGGTCATTTCTCGGCCGTGACGAGGAGCTTGTTCTCGACCGTTCCGGTTTCGCCCTGTACCTTGGCGCCGAGCGAGAGTTGCCAGCGACCGGCCATGCCGAAGGTCGCCTTGAACCGGTATGTCCCGGGCTCAGTGCCCGGCATCGCGGTGACCTTGGTGGCCATCTCCTGCATGCCGTCGGGCGCCATGTCGAGCCGGCTGGCGAAAATCACGGCATCCGGCACGGTCTTGCCGGTGGTCTTGTCGACCAGTCGCACCGTCACGATGCGATCGGCGCCGGCCTTGACGGTCGGCTGCACGAGCTGGAACTCGTAGTTCTTGATTTCGGCGCGTGCGGCACCCGCAAACGCGGCGGCGATCAGCGCGGCCATGGCGGCACGCGCGACGTTGGACATTGTCATGATTTCAATTCCTCGATGGATCTGATGGTACCGCCATGACCGCGCGCCCCAGGGGACAAGCAACAAGACGGCAGGCAGCGATGCGCGCGCCGTTATCGACGCGCACATTCGTCCGGCGCGTGAGCGCCGGTCAGACCGTCAATCGAGGTGGATGATCCGGAGGTGGACGGGTAAGGCCGTCGGCAATGGTATCATCGAGCGGCCGGAGCAGTTCGAGCGCACGCGGATCGAGAGTTGCCGTCACGACCGCCGGCCCAGCCTGCAACACCTTCAACATGCAGATCGCGAGGAGAGGGCAGTCCTGGCATTGCTTGCCGTCGTGCTGATCGGGACAGCAAGGCATGTCGGCGGACATGTCTTGCGCGTCGGTCATCTGCATGTCGCTGGCCATCGGCAGTCCTGCCGCTGCTGGCGTCACCAGCGGCGCAACCATCAGCCCCGCGGTCACGAGGACCGCGAGCACGAGCCTGAGGATGCGACGAGCAATCATGGCGCGACATTCTCACACGGGAACAACATTGGAAAGTCCAGTGGTTCACGAGTGTGCGAGCAGGGCGCGTGGGTGGTTAACTGTCTCGAACGATCGCGGAGTACGATGCTACTGCGCGATGCCTCGCTGGACGGGTATGCCAGAACGCGGAAAGGCCCCAGCCCGGGGCTGACCGGCTGAGGCCTTTTGTGCTCACAATCTTCATCCTTGGGACTTGCATCACCAACGCGCCCCGCGCCGGCTCGTTCCGTGGGGCTTGGAATTATTTTGCGCCGGTCATCGGTGCGATTGCACAGAGGTCGTCATGCCCGGGCTTGTCCCGGGCACCCACGTTCTTCGCGCAGCGTGACTAGACGTGGATGGCCGGGACA
>NZ_JBFUES010000903.1:0-3061 GCF_056403875.1 Bradyrhizobium sp. P2_E8 | reverse complement strand
GCCCCGGACCAGCGTCAATCGGCCCGCTCGACCATGGAAATGCCCGGCAACGGCACCACGAACTTTCCGCCGTCCGCGAAATAACCGGCATGCTTGGCCCGGATCGGGTCGACGTAGCGCCAGGCGAACACGACGACGAACGCCGGCTTGCGCTCGTAAAGGGCGGCGGGCGGCAGGATCGGGATGTCGTAGCCGGGGCCGGCCATCACGTTCCCCTTCTTGGGGTCGTCGTCCACCAGGAAGTCGATTTTGCCCTCAAGGCCGAACTGCGGCAGCAGGGTCGTGGTGCCGACTGAGACGCCATAGCCGGCGACAAGTTGACCGCGTGCGTGGGCGGCATCGGCCATCGCGACCAACTCGTCGCGAATGGCAGCGATCCGCTTCACGTAGGGCGCATAATAGGCCGGCTGATCGACGCCGAGCCGGTCTTCCTCGGCGATGAACCGCGCGACCTCCGCCGACGGTTTCTTCGCGCCGCCGGCGCGCTGCACCGTCACGCGAATCGAGCCGCCCTTGGTCCAGATGTGCTGGACGTCGATCACTTCCATCCCGAGCCGCGCGAAGAAGCGCGTCAGCGGCTTGATGTTAAAATACGACAGATGCTCGTGATAGACGGTGTCGAGCAGGTTCTTCTCGGTGACGTCGACGCCGTATTGCGTTTCGAAGACGAACAACCCGTCCGGCGCGAGCACGTCGCGAACCCCGATCACCAGCGGATCGAGATTGTCGACATTGGCGATCATGTTGTTGGCGATCACGACGCTCGCCGCACCGTGGCTTTTCAGGATGCGGTGCCCGACGGCGTCAGTGAAGAAATCGCCGATGGTTTCGATGCCCGCCTCGGTCGCGCGCCGCGCGATGTCGACGGCGGGATCAACGCCCAGCACCCGCATGCCGCGCTCCTTGAAGAAGCCGAGCAGCGATCCGTCGTTGCTGCCGAGCTCCACCACCAGCGACCCCGGCGCGATTCCGAAGCGGCTGACGACGTCGCTGGCATAGCCTTCGAAATGCTGCCGCAGCCCGAGCGAGAGCGAGGTGGTGTAGACGTAGTTGCGGTACTGGATCTCCGGATTGCCGACATGGAGAATCTGGAGGTGGCCGCAGTCCCTGCACAGATGCAGCGCCATCGGCACCGCGGCCCTGAAGACGGGATCGTCGACGCTGGCGTCCGGCACCTGGAAGTTCGGCGTGCCGATTGGCATGCCGGCCATCGGGACGACAAGCTCTTGCTTGTCCGAATGACAGAGGCGGCAGGTATGACGGACGTAGAACAGGTTTTTCATCGTGGAACCAGAAAACGGAGAGATGCGCGCGGATGGGGCAATCCCACCCTGTGAAGATTGGATCGACGGCAATGGTTCAAGCGGGTCAAGGGTGGCTCGATACCTCCTCGACCTTCGCCATTGCGTAATTCGGCGATTGTTCCGCAGCCTTCGCCGCCTTGTCCGCGGAATACGAGCCGCGCTCCGGGCTTGCCAGCCAGATCACGCCGCCTGCAAGACCGATGATCACGCTGACGGCACCCAGCAGGAGCGAAACCGACAGCGCCTCCTCGGACGGAACGCCGGCAAGGCCAAGGCAGGCGACCATGGCTCCCTCGCGAACGCCCCAGCCGCTGATCGAGATCGGAACGGCCGTCAACAGCACCACCGGCGGAATCAGGATGCCGGCGTCCAGTACCGAGAGCTGCGCTCCGACGCCGCGCGCCAGGGCATAGCAGGCCGCCGCCGTCACGAGATGGATGAGGAGCGCCGATCCGAGGAGCAAGCCGCGGCACGCGGACTGCACGAGAAGAAACCTGACGAGCGTCCCGAACCGAACGAAGCTTGCGATCGCGGGAGGCGCGATGAGGCGCTTCGGCAGACGATCGAGTGTCAACAGGACCACGGTGCCGGCGACGCCCGCCAGCGTCAGCCCGCCGATGGCCAGGATCGCGGCCTGATCGGACACGCGTGACATCAGGAACGGCAATCCGGCCACCATCAGCACGACCAGCCCGATCAACGCCGTGAAACGGTCCGCCGCAACCCCCTTGACCGCCTCCGGCCACTGCACGCCTCGCTGCCGCAGCAGCCACATCCGCACCGCGTCGCCGCCGACCGACGACGGCAGCACCTGGTTGAACCAGAGGCTGATCATGAGGATCCGCCAGCCGGCGAACCAGTCCAGCGACACGCCGAGCGCGCGCATGATCAGCTCCCACCGGCCGTTGAGCACGAAGGTCTGAAAGAAGATCAGCGCCAGCGCGAGAGCGAACAGGAACGGGTCGACGGAGACGAGATGAGTGCGCAACCGGCCCAGATCGAGACCGCGCGCGATGTAGGCAAGCACGGCGATCGACAGCAGCAGCTTCACCGAAAACAGAGCCGTCTGTTTGAAGCGCGACTGCATCCGATACCCGCCTCAGGACGCCGGGTATTCCGCGCGACCGATGACGAGGTCGATCGCGGCCATCATCCAGAACTGGTGCGTGGTCTCGACAATGTTGTAGCTGCGGCTGTCCACCCAGAAATTGACGTCGCCGAGATTACGCAGGGGATTCTCCGCATTCATGCCCGACAGCGTAATCACATCGAGCTTCATCGTCCGCGCCTGCGCGACCGCATTGAGAATGTTCTTCGAGCGCCCCGACGAACTGATCGCAACGAGGCAGTCGCCGGCGCGGGCGTTCAGCCGCACGGCGTGCGCGATCCAGTCCTCGAAACCGTAGTCGTTGGCGAGGCACGACATCATGCTTGCATCGCTGAAGCACAGCGCAGGCACTGATGCGTTCTTCGCCAGATCGATCGCCAGATGCGAGGCGATGCCGGCCGAGCCGCCATTGCCGATGAAGATGACGCGACCGCCCTGCTCGCGCGTGCGCAACCAGGTCGCACGGGTGGCGGAGATCCCCGCAAAAATACCGTCGTCTATCGCGGTCGCGCGATGGAGGCGACCGACGTAATCGTCGAGGAAGGCCTTGTGATCGGGATCGACGGACTCGGCAGGCATGGGCTGGCGGCTCGATTGCAACATGTCGCCCTGATACCGACTATTACTAGGGATTGCAAAGGTATAATAC
>NZ_JBFUES010000902.1:0-3064 GCF_056403875.1 Bradyrhizobium sp. P2_E8 | reverse complement strand
CGGCAGAGGTTCGCGACGTGCTGAACTCGATTGGTGATACCTGCCCAGAATGCCCTCCTGATTAGAAGGACCGGCGCCGAGCATGACAGAAGCTAACCCCGCGCGCGCCGGAGCGCAGCTTCCAATCGCTCCTTCTCCTTATCCCAGCGGGCTTGTTCGGTTTGCGATCTCTTCTCAAGAGCCTCGACCTCGGCCTGGATGGCGGCGGCCCGCTTCGCGTGCTCTTGCTCAGCCTTGTCCAGCGCAGCCTGCGCCTTGTCGGCCGCCTGCTGACGGCGTTCCCGGTCCTTCTGCCTGGCAGTCTCTTCCTTCGCCTGTTCAAGCTGACGCCGCTTCTGCTCCTTTTCGAAGGCGAGAGCGGCCTTTCGTTCCGCAGCCTTGTCGACGGGGCGAGAGGCAGGTTTCTTCGCCTTTGGGCCTTTCGACTTGCGGGCGGCTTTCGTTGGTCCTCCGCCGCCAAGATCGGTGGGCAGCTCGGCATGTTCGCTGAAAGGTCGGTCGGTTCCAACCGGGCGCCTGAGAACGACGCCGGGCTTTGCCATGGTCGCCGCGATGACGTCCGGGTCGTGGCTCTCCTTCGCTGCGCCCTGGTGGAAGAGATTGCTGTCCGCGCCCCACGCTTCCAGAGCCGCTTTCATGGAGGGAGCGGCGATCGCCAAATCGAAGAAGCCCAGCGAAGTCTGGTAGGTCTTCAGTTTTCTGGCCATGAGACGCTTCCCCGCCCACTGACCGCCGCCATGCGATCAGCTCTGCTGTCTACCTCGCGAGCAGAGAATTTCCAAAGCGGGCGAACAGAGCGGCCGGCCCGGAAAATATCCCGACGCATCCGGTGTGTCGGAGCGAGCTTTCCGTGAACCCACCGCAAAGATACCTTAAGCCGACTTCCGCTGCGGTTTGGCCGCCAACTTCCTTGCCGCGGCCTCCTTGGCCGGCTTCTTGCCGGCAATCGGCATCAGCATTTCCTTCTGCCCGGCCGCCGCCTTGCGTGGCTTTTTGCTTGGCTTCTTGGGTGCCTCTGTCGCGGCCGCCCCTTCTCTTCCAATGCTCTTGCGCAGCGCGTCCATCAGGTCGACGACGTTCTCGCCGCGGGGACGCGCCTTCGCGGTGATGGGTTTGCCGGCGCGCTTCTGGTTGATGAGATCGATGAGGGCGGTTTCGTACTGGTCTTCGAACTTGTCCGGCTCGAAGTGGCCCGCCTTCTGGTTGACGATGTGCCTGGCGAGATCAAGCATGTCCTTGGTGACTTTGACGTCCTGGATGTCGTCGAAATATTCGTCTGCAGAACGCACCTCATAAGGATAGCGCAGCAGCGTCMCCATCAGGCCCTTGTCCATGGGCTCGAGGGCGATGATGTGCTCACGGTTGGTCAGCACCACCCGTCCGATGGCGACCTTGTTCATCTCACGGATGGTTTCGCGGACGACGGCGAAGGCGTCGTGACCGACCTTTCCGTCCGGCACCAAATAGTAGGGACGGATCAGATACCTCGGGTCGATCTCGCTGCGGTCGACGAACTCGTCGATCTCGATGGTTCGCGTCGATTCCAGCGCGACGTTCTCAAGCTCCTCCTTGGTCACCTCGATGAAGGTGTCGGTGTCGACCTTGTAGCCCTTGACGATGTCCTCGTTGGCGACTTCCTCGCCGGTGTCGGCATCCACCTTAGCGTATTTGATGCGGTGGCCGGTCTTCCGGTTGAGCTGGTTGAACGAGACCTTTTCGGATTCCGACGTGGCCGGATAGAGCGCGACCGGACAGGTGACGAGGGAAAGACGCAGAAAGCCTTTCCAATTAGCGCGGGGGGCCATGGCGGGTGGAACTCCATACTGATGCCGGATTCAAGACGAATGGCCCGGCTTGGTTCCGACATCGCGGCCTTCCCAACAGGAGGATTTTTTCTCAGCGCCTCCTGAGCGGACTCGACTTTTGTTCACTTTATGTTCTAATTCGGAATGACCGACCGACCCGCGAGCTGGCGCATGCCGACCCCAAAGCAGATGGAAAAACTGGCCGCTGAGGCCGCTCGCAGGCCGRCTCCCCCCGCTGCGGCACCGGATGCGCCCCTTCCGGCCGAATACTGGGAATCGGTCCTCAAAGACCCTCGCGCCGACACAACCGGGACCCAGATGCGGCAGCGACGTCTTTCGGAAATTCAGCGTCACGTACTGCGCGTCTCCTGCCGCCGCTGCGAACGAACCGTGGAAATCCAGACCGTCGATGCAGTCCGATTATATGGCGGCAGCGCGGTCTGGAAGGATGTCGCGCAACGGCTGCTCGACAATACCTGTCAGCAACGCACCGGGAGACATGAAGAAGACGGGTGCTGGCCAATGTTGGAGACGCCGTAGCCCGCTCTAGGTCACCGATCCAATCTCTTTGCGCCTGGATGTCCGGATGGCCCCGAAGTATCACCCCACGCCGCTGTCGGGCGGCGACCGCAAGGCTCTGACGAAGGAGCTCGGCAAGGCGCGGGCAATGGCCAACATCCTGGCCACCCGATCGGCGGAGATGCGGGCCAAGGGCGAAGCGATGATCCAGCAAGCTGACAGACTTCTTTGCGAAAGTTGGAACGAGCGGATGTGGTCAGACGGCGAACCGATCGATCCATCACCCACAATCGACCAAGCGGTTGAGGCTATCCTTGGCTGGAGATCCAGTGCGCGCGCTGCAAGACGCCGAGCGACGTCGACCTCGCGGCGATGAAGCATCCACCGACCACCTTCGTGCATGTTCTCGCCAGCCGGCTGCGCTGCCGCAAATGCACCAAGGCCGGCCGGCGTCCTTCCGCGATTCTGCTACAATTGGCGTTGCAGCCGCGCCACCCTCGGACCGAAGCCTGACCGATGTGCTGGTGTGGACGGCCTCTCATCCCCGCGGTTTGATGGCGCTCTTGGCCTCACAGAAAGATGAGAGGAAAGTCTAATGAATATTCCCGTTCGTATCGGCATGGATACCTCGAAGTCGGTGTTCCAGCTTCACGGTGTTGATGAGAATGAGGTGGTGGTCGTCCGTCGCCAATTTCGGCGAGCCGAGATGATCCGTTACTTTGAGCTCCGTTACTTTGAGC
>NZ_JBFUES010000901.1:0-3065 GCF_056403875.1 Bradyrhizobium sp. P2_E8 | reverse complement strand
CCATAAGCGGCAGCGCATTCTAAGAACGGTTGGATATTTCAACACGCCCGGTTGGCGGTCTCTTTCAGGAGAGGCCCAATGTTTAAGGGCTTTACGGTGGCAGTTGTGGCGCTGATGACCACAGCGCAAGTGGATCGATTCCTAACCAACGGTCGGTACACCGACGCGGCCATCATCATGCTGCGGCAGATCAGGCACGCGTTTGGGTTCTGAGATACCCTTGGGAACAATTTTTAGGCGCGTCGATGGAAGGCATCTTGTGGACTGATCTCGACGCGGATGAGCAACGCGCCCTTGCGATATTGGGAGCCGGGCTTTCTATCGAGCTGTGTGACCCCGTTGCTCTCCTGACTTTAAGGCGCCTCGGTCTGATCGTAGGCTCTCATTTGACGGCTGCTGCGCACGAGTTGCGCAGGGGCGTTGTTCTGGATGAACTCAGGCGCGTGATTGCATGATGTAACCAAGCGCACGGCCGCGAACAGGCGGTCGAAAGTCCTCGCCAACGATAAGCGGGATGCAGGATCGCTCAGGTCGTTAGTATCGGTCAGTCATGCCCTGTGTTTGAGCTGGAGTTGATCCTGGCACGCCATCGCTCTTCAAAAGTGTCAGGGCCCTCTTTCAGTGCCAACGCTCGTGCATCCAGGGGATTGCCGGGCTTGCTGGCCATGACAATGCCTGTCGCTTCTCCGCGAGCAGTGAGTTTGGGGGACTGCTCCATAGGCCATTCCAGCAATGCTTTCGACAGCATCGGCTTACCCGCGTACCAGCATTTTCGTCCGTCGATGAGACGATAGGACCAGTATTGCCCTTGCGGATTTGGCGGCATGGCGGTGCTGCATTGTTGCTTGGTATGCACGCTGGTCATTTCGAGCAATGAGAGCGCAGCAATGCAAACGGCTAAAGTCAGCGATTGAAGCGGTTTGCTCATGGGCGCGCTCAATTGCTCTGTTGCTGCAATCGACTTAGGGCAACGATCAAGGCAGGCCGTTCGAGGACTTCCACCAGCTTTTCAAGGATAAGCGCATTATCCTTGGGGCAGGGCTGAAGGTATTCTTCCAGTATGAGTTGCGCGTTGCTAATCGCTTCCAGGGCTAATTGCTGATCAGTCATCACTGCTTACTCATCAATTAGTTGCGCCAGGAAAGCGAGCGGAGAGATAAATCAAGTCAGCTTTGAGGAATATCCCCGCTCTTCTTTTCACTTTTTATTTCAAGTTGTCGGCTTCCCACTGTGTCTCGGTGTCGTCGGGGTCAATGTTGCGCAAATAGTCCCGCGAGCGTGTGTTGCGAGCGAGGGGCACGGCGACCAACGTCGCGCAGCCGGTCGGGACAGGGCCGCACCAGCTCGGCGCCTGGGCCAAGGGCTCCTCGATCAGCTCAACAATGGGCCGACTACCGCAACGCCTCGGCGATCAAGCTGTCGAAGGTGACGATCCGCTTCACCTCCGATCCGGCCGCCCAGGCCGCAGGGCTGCGTTGCGATCAACGAGCAGCCTGTATCTCAATTCCCACACTTGCGAGCAAAAGAGATCCGTCTGTCGCTTTTCGAACAGACGGAAAAAGCCCGGTCCGTTCCAATTCGCCAACGATTGAAGACAGTCATCGGTTGGGGGAGACGAAATGGAACGTTCCCTGTTAATTGAGCTGGCGCGCGATAAATATGTCGAGCGTTGCAAGCAGCGGGCCTTCGATCATCTGGACCGAGGCGATCTCAAGAACGCGGTCGCCTCGTTTGTCGGCAATATGAACGCGCGTCCCGATTGCGAACTGCCGTCCTACTTGGGAACGCTTGGCGCTTTGCTGCTGAYGGCGAACGATGCGTTCGGCTGGAGAACGCTGATTGAAGGATTGAGGTGATGATCCGATAAACGCAGGCATTGGGAGGTGTGGGGATGGCTCACTACAGGGCTTACCTTTTGGATCAGCACCACCACGTTATAAGCGTAGCCAATTTGCAGTGCGCCGACGAGCAGGAAGCACGGGAACGTGCTGCGCAGCTAKTTGATGCCAACGACATCGAGCTATGGCAACTCGATCGGCGTATTGCGGTCTTTGAGGCCCCCGCAAGCCGAACCTCGCAGGCGGCGAGAAGGGAAAAGCCGCAGCGCCCCAGGGAAAAATGAAGCAGCCTGTCAGTGCGCGAATTCTTCAGTGCATGAGACTTCGCAGCGTCCCGATGCGAGCGAACATCGAAGGGGCGCCGATCTGTAAGGAAGTCCCGCAGTTCGAGAACGTTTCCTCTGCCTGGTATTGGGAGTAGGGGAGCGAGAGCACCCTCGTCGTTCGAGGCGCGCGGCGGCCCGTTGCTGTGCCCTCTCCCCTTGCGGGAGAGGGCAGCGAGGCCGGTAGACGCAGACTCACTCGGGTGAGGGGTCTGTCTCCGCCTCGTAGCTTGCCCGCGTAAGCCGTTGATTCCACTATCGCCGGCTACTGTGCATGGGGTTGTTTTCGCGCTTTTTGTTTCGCGAGGATCGTCATGCCCCGGGGAGGCGCTTACGCCGCCGCCGGCAGATCCGGATCGGCGATCGCGCCAGCAACGCGGACGCGCACGCGCAGCGCGTTGCCGGGCAGATACGCAATCGGCATGTCCTCGACGTCGACGGTCTTGAGGCTGTCGCGCGCGGCGCCAGCCTGGACGGCACGGTCCGCCGCGATATCGCGCGCGGCGGCGATCGCATCCTCCCGGCTGAGATCGCGGAACACCTGGTCGGCCTCGCCGCTGACCTGCGCGATCGCAGCGCCGACCGCATTGGCGCAGTCGCCATGCGGCACGCGCACGATCTCGGAGATGCCGGGCAGGCGATCCGGCACCAGGAAGGCGCCGCCGCCGACCGCGAGCAGCGGCACGTCGCCGGCTTCGGTCTTCATGCGGTCGATGTCTTCCTCGAGCTTGCGCCAGGCATCGCGCAGCGCGGCATCGATCAGGCGCTTCGGCAGCTTGGCGACGCGTGAACGGTCGCCGATGTCGATCAGGCCGGCCGCAACCGCAATGTCGGTGGCGGTGAGGCGCGATCCGCCGAACACCAGCGCGTCCGTCGTCAGGCGGTAGCCGACGCTGAGCGGGCC
>NZ_JBFUES010000900.1:0-3074 GCF_056403875.1 Bradyrhizobium sp. P2_E8 | reverse complement strand
TCAGACGGCCAAATGCGAGCGAGCATGTATCCTTTGGCAGGGGGACGCACTTTTGCATCGGTGCGCCCTTGGCCCGGCTGCAGCTTATGGTGCTGCTCGAGGAGATCGTCAGGCGTTATCCCACGCTTGCGCTGGTGGAGGACCAGCCAATCGAATACACCCGGACCATTGCCTTCCGCGGTCCCAAGCGCTTGATGGCCCGCCTTGGCAGCTGATCGCGGCCCCTGCGGGCTATCCGAGGCTTCCGTCGAGGCTCGACCGTGGATGACGTCAGGGGATGCGTCCGCCGCCATATGGTTCTGCCAATGACCTTTCGAACGACGGAGCTCGGAACTACGGCGCGCCGCTTGCCTTCGCACCGGTCGTCGTGCTCGCAACGCGAGCACGATCTGGCTCATCGTAAAGTCTAGAAAGCCCTTCATTGCACCGACGAATGACAGGCGCCATTTGGCACTCGGTGCCTAACCGAAGGGCGGCTGCATAGTGAGTCTTGGCGCTGACGACCAAGCCAAGAGCTGACAAGGCTTCAGCCAATGCCACCGTCGCCCATGCTTCGTTCCCTCTCTCTTCGTACAAACCAGCCACTTCGATGGCTCGCTCGGAGAGCCGAACGGCTTCGTCGAGGCGACCCGCAAGATGATTTGCTTCGGCGAACCGTGCAAGTTCAAGAGCGTGGTTTACGAAGATGCCGCTGGTCGTCGTACGATGTATGGCCTGCTGAAAAAGGTCAAACGCCTCCTCGAACAAGCCCAAGTGAGCCAGGACGTAGCCTAGATTCAGACAGATGTTGGTTGACCAAGCGAAGAACTCCCATTTCCGGCACAACGAGAGACTAATCCGCAAGGTGACCTCGGCCTCTGCAGGGCGCCCGGCAAGAGCGAGAGCGAAACCTTCACTCAAATGTGCGATTGTCCTGCACAGCGGCAAGTTTACTTCATCGGCCAGGCTACGCATCACGCGCGCAACTGCCACCGACTCATCAGCATGTCCTTGTTGAGATAGTGCCCAAACGAGCCAGGCCCGATAGAAGATGACTGAGGGCCCTGGTGTTCCTGCCCACGCCAAGGGATCGCGCGACTCCAAATCATGGATCAACTTCCGGAGCGTAGCAGCGGAGTCGGCATAGTCGCCCCGCGAATAAGCAGCTTGTGCCCCGAAATATTGTGCCGCGCGCGTCAGGCTTCTGTCGCCGTCGGCAAACTCCAATGCTCGGGCTGCCGATACCATGCTCGCACCAGGACGACCCACAAGCTGCAAATCTCGAGCAACATAAGCAGTCGCCCATCCGAGCCGATGCCGATCTCCCAGCTCCACCGCAAGTTTCTCTGCTGCCGTGGAGTTGGCCAGGCTTCTCTCAATGCCTGCGGTGGGAAAAAGCGTATTACGCAGCTCGAAGCGCAAATCAATTTCGCTCCGCAGTCGATCTGACGAATGCGGCAGGTGTCTGCACGCGGTGATTCCATGATCGAAGAGGCGTGATGCTTCGACATACGCGGATCGGCCGGCAGCCCGGCGACCAGCTATGACAGCAGCCTTGAGCAGTTCCTCCCAAACCTCCCCAAGCGCGGCGTGATAAACGATCATCTCGGCGTGTTCATCGAGGCGGTCAGAATGTATTCTCAACAGCGCCGCCACAATTTGGCTGTGCAGATCGCGGCGCTGCCCTCGTGGAAGTCTCGAGTATGCGACTTCCTGGATTAGAGCATGTGCAAAGCTGGCCTCGTCCGTGTCGAACTGCTGAAGCGTTCCAGAACCGCATAACGAATGCAGGCTTCGATGAAAACTCGCGTCTGAGCCGGAATCGAGAATGGCGCGGAGTATTTGAAGAGAGAACCGGTTTCCAAGCGCAGAAGCAGCTGTTACAATTCGTTTGTGTTCGGCATCCAGGCGATCCAGACGAGCAGCAATGACCGCTTGGATCGTTAGCGGAATTTCAGGCTGATGGGCATGCCCGGCGTTGTCGGAAATGTCTGTCGCCAACACGTTGCGAGCCAGCTCTTCCAAGAAAAATGGATTTCCAGCAGACCGCGCCACCAGTCTCTGGCGCAACCAATGATCGGCAACGCCTGGGAATGCCTCTCGCATCAATCGTTGCGTATCGCTAGACGAGAGAGCTGCAAGAGAGATCACGCTTGTGGCCTGACCGGTCATCGTTGGAGCGAAATCCGGCCTATTGGTTGCCAGAAGCAACAGCCTGCAACCAGATGATGGAGCAAAGTCGAGAAGCTTTCGACTTTGCTCGTCACCCCACTGCAAATCCTCCAACAATAATACGACGGGCCGGCGTCCACTGATCGCGTCAAACAAAGTCCGCACGGTGTCACGCAAGGCGTCGCCTCGATGTAGTGGATCCAATCCATCCCACGCGGCGGCATCTTCACCCAACGGCAGCGCCAGGAGCGACAGAAGAGCACCTAAATGAACCGTGCCATCGCCAATCTCGGCTACTTGCTTTCGAATGCCATCGGCTGACGCAGATGGCTCAATGCTTGGATCGATTCCAAAAGTTGAGCGAAGCACGGAGCCGATGAGTTGATACGGCACGTTCCGCCCGTATGAAACGGCATCTGCCTGAACGATTCGCCAGCCATCGGCCTGAAGCTGTTTGGTAAACTCCCAAGCGAGGCGGGACTTACCTACTCCTGCCTCACCGGCGATTGAAACGGCGGCGGATGAGCCGGCGAGAACACGCGCGGCGATCTTGTTTAGTTCATCGAGCTCGCTGTCACGCCCAACGAGCGGGCTCAGGCCTCGCGATACCGCTTCACTAAATCTGGAAGTACGATGCTGCACTCCCGTCAAAACAAACACATCCTGCTGATTGCTGAAACCTCGCAATGCTTTCTGCCCCAACGAGGTGAACTCAACGGAGGGTCCAGCGGCTGCTCGCGTGCTTGCATCACAAAGTGTGGTGCCCGGATTCGCCATTGTCTGGAGCCGCGACGCGAGATGAAGCGTCGCTCCAAAAGCTCCATAGACGCCTGCTATGCTAATTCCAGCAGTGCTGAGGAATGTAAGGCCTGACGCGAGGCCCACACGTAGCGACATGCGCTGCTCCGATGATAGAGCTACCT
>NZ_JBFUES010000899.1:0-3077 GCF_056403875.1 Bradyrhizobium sp. P2_E8 | reverse complement strand
CAGTGGGGGTGACCGCTGCGGCATCGATCTCATGATTCGACACGGCATCGAGGCTGTCACTCTCGAAGCCGAAGGTCGATGTAGGCACGTGCCGCTGACCGATGATCATGGCCGCGACCGATCCAACCTGCACTCCCACTTTGGTGGCCTCGTTGAGGCTTTTGAACGAGCTGAGCGTGCTGGATGACGGCACCGCGAGCGCGACGCCCGTGCGATAGTACGGTTTCGATATCCTCAGGCGGGTTTCGCCTTGCGCTTCGCGATCAGCGATGACGTCCAGAAGAATGTCGCAGCCAGCACTGCGCATCTGGTACTGCGTGATGATCCAGTCGAGCCGCAGCGAGACACCGAGCTCGCGTGCCAGCGCCTGACCGAGCTCGACCTGAAAGCCGGGTGGATCGCCCGCCTTGCGCGCAAAGGGAAGCGAGTTGGGATGCGCGCACAGCCCGATCGCGCCGCTCGAGCGGATCGCGTCCAGGGTGCGCGCCTGCACCGGTCCGGATAGTCCGATGGCGGCAACGGCAATGAGCGGGACAAATGCCTTCATTCGGCGTTCTCATCTGGATGGATCGCGCCGTGCGCTTCAGCCCGCGCGCGGTTTCAAGGCGCGGATGTATTTGACGATCTGGTCGATCTGGGTGTCCGTGAAGGCGCCGTCGAATGCCGGCATCGCCCCTTGCTTGCCGTGCTTGATGCGGTCGCGAATGAAGTCGTCGTCGCGCGGCGAGTTCATCAGCTGCGGCCCCTTGCCGGGCGCCCGGCCACCGTCGGAGTGGCAGAAGCCGCAAGTTCCCGCGAACACCGGTTCGACCTCGAACGACCCGTTCTCGGGCGCGGGCGTGGTGGATTGTGCTTGAGCCATCACAGCGCACAGCAACGCGGCACCCAGTCCCGCAGGAATCGTTTTCAAATGCAGTCTCAACACGTCCGCTCCATTCCTGAAATCACGCGTCGCAGCTTCGATCGGTCATGGTGTGGGCTTGCGCCCACTCCATGACCGAACGTTTGCGGCAGACTATTTCAGGCTGAAGACGATGAGCGCGCCGTCGTCACGCGGCATGCTCTTGTAGGCGCCGCCGAAGTTTGGCGCATATTCATCCGCCAGCATCCCGCCGAAGCCTGCGGCCACTGCGATATATTGCTTGCCCCCGACGGAGTAGCTGACGATGCCGCCTTGATGGCCGGTGCCATTGTTGTGTTTCCACAGCTCGGCGCCGGTTTCGGCATCGTAGGCGTGAAGGACGCCGCGGGAGTCGGGCACGAACACGAGATTGCCCGCGGTCGACAGTACGCTCCCAAGCGGCGGCTCGGGATAGCGGACCTCCCATTTCTTCGCTCCCGTTATCGGATCGCGCGCGTCAAGATGTCCGTAGATCTCGCCGCCCGGAGGAGGCGCCATCTTGAAGTCGGCGCCGATGTTGAGCTGGACCTGCGGCGCGGTGACCGGCGTCGTCTTCTGGACTTCCAGTGTCATGCACCATTCCTGGCCGAGCTTGTAGTAGAGACCGGTCTTCGGGCTGTATGAGCCGGCATTCCAGCTGATGCCGCCGCCGATGAATGGACACAACGGCGGTTCGGCGACTTTCCCGGCCGCGAAATCGCGTCGACCGATCAGCGCGCCGGTCTTGGGATCGATGTCCTTGACGAAGTTGATGTTCTCAACCAGCCGCCAGACGTTCTTCACGCCGAGATTGCGGTCGTAGACGAAGACGAAGCCGCCCTTGTTCGGATGAACCACGTATTTCTGGCCGTCGCGTTCGAGCATCACGAACTCGCCGACGGCGCTGTCGAAGTCCCAGGCGTCGTGCGGCAGTTCCTGATGGTAGGATTTCAGCTTTCCGGTATCGATATCGAGAGCGATGACAGAACTCGTATAGAGATTGTCGCCGGGACGCGCGCCTTGCGTCTTGTAGTCGGAGCCCGACCAATCATAGAGCGGCGCCGGGTTCGCGGTGCCCCACAGGATGGTGTTGGTCTCGGAGTCGTAGGTCCCCGGCATCCAGCCGCCGCCACCACCGGTCCGCCAGGAATCGTTGCCCCAGGTTTTCATGGCCTCGTCGGTGCCTGCGACCGTCAGGAACTCCCACTTCTTCTTTCCGGTGGTGGCATCAAGCGCGAAGATCGGGCCGCGGCCCGGCCATTCGCCACCTTGCGAGCCGATGATCACGCTCCCTTTCGCGTAAAGCGGCGCGCCGGTGAAACCGACCGTGAGCTTCTGCGAATCGATCAGCCTGGTCTCCCAGAGGACCTTTCCCGTCTTCGAATCCAGCCCGAAGACACGACCGTCCATCGTGCCGACGAAGACCTTGCCTTCACCGAGGGCTACGCCGCGATTGTAGGGCGAGTGGGTCTGCCGGCTGATGAGCGCCTCATCGAGCTCCGGAAAGAACGACCAGATGACCTCGCCCGTCGCGCCGTTCAGCGCAAAGACCCGGCTGTAAGAACCCGAGTAATAGAGCACGCCATCGGCCACGAGCGGCATCGACTGCAGGCCGCGCGTCGATCGTCCGGGAATGTGCATCCAGGCTACGCCCAGATTGCCGATGGTGTTGGCATTGATCTGCGCGAGCGGGCTGTAGTGATGGGATTTGTATGAACCGTGATAGGTGAGCCAATCGTTCTGACCGGCGGCCTCGATCCGGGCCGTATCCACCGATTGAGCAAACGCCGCCGACGCCGCAAGTGTCGCGCCGACAAGAACAGGTAAACCTGAGCTAAGCCACTGCTTCCTCATATGCACTTCCTCCCGCTTCTGTGTGATTGCGTCTTATGAGCGCCGCCGCGAGGGACGTTTGCAGTTCAGTGCGCGTCGATTGTTTTCCATCGAAGATGAGCTGCCAACAGATGTCTCCCTCTCTCGGCGCATGTCGCCAAAGGAGCTACGTTCACTGGAGTGGTTGCTATTGCACTTCTGCTCGCCGTCGCAGAGTACGCCGGATCATGGGCAGTGCAAAGACGGAATGCACCCACGGCGTGAACTTGACGCACGAGGAAAATTGAAACGGCAGTCGCACTGACCGTTTCGTCCCAATCGACAAATCTTCAAGGCCGGGGCGGCGCGACTCTATCCGTACAGC
>NZ_JBFUES010000898.1:0-3078 GCF_056403875.1 Bradyrhizobium sp. P2_E8 | reverse complement strand
ACCTTCAAGACCGATGACGAAGCGCTCGCGATCGCCAACGACACGCTCTACGGTCTCGGCGCCGGTGTCTGGAGCCGCGATGCCAACCGCTGCTACCGCTTCGGCCGGGCGATCCAGGCCGGCCGGGTCTGGACCAATTGCTACCATGCCTATCCCGCGCATGCGGCGTTCGGAGGCTACAAGCAGTCGGGCGTCGGTCGCGAGACCCACAAGATGATGCTCGATCACTACCAGCAGACCAAGAATCTCCTGGTCAGCTACAGCCCGAAGAAGCTCGGCTTCTTCTGATCGGACAGGAGCGGGCGGCGCAACCCTGCGCCGCCAGTTCCGAGCCGTTCTTCGTCCGCCCCACCGTCATCCGTCTGTCAGATAATTGAGACAAGACGAGCGCGCCGACCTCATTCGGTTCGGCGCTTGTGGCATCCGGAGCGATGCCAGGTACGGACGGAGGCTCGGCCATGAAGAACAGTCATTTGCAGCGGAAGGCACATCTTGGAGCGATGCTGCTCGGCGCGGCAGCCCTGGCATTCCTCCCGCTATCGTTGGCCAGCGCACAGACCGGCCCGGCGCCGGCCGGCGCCAAGAAATTCCTGACCGTTGACGGAAAGCCACCGCTGATCCTCGGACATCGCGGCGTGCCGGGACTGGTGCCTGAAGAGACCGAGGCGTCGTATGATCTCGCCGCAGCGCTCGGAACCGATGCGCTCGAAGAGGACCTGCACCTGACCAAGGACTGCGTCCTGGTGGTGCGTCACAACCCTTGGCTGGCTGACAACACCAACATTGCCGAGGTGGCGAAGACCAATGCGTCCGTGGCGGCCCGCAAGCGCACGGTGCCCGGTGTGCGCGTCAAGGCTCCAACTCCAACCAGCGGGCCTGCTGACTACCTTACGGATCTCGCCGACCCGGCCGACCCCAAATCGGTGCTGAAGTCATTGATCGTCGACGGCGAGGACCATACCAACGACTGGTCGATCAGCGATTTCACCATGGCCGAGCTGAAGAGCTGGATCGGCGGCACCACCTATGATGCTGCCAACGAACGGCCGAAGGTCTTCAACGGCAAATTCCCGGTCATCAGTTTCCAGGACGTCATCGACATCGCCAAGGCCAGGAGCAAGGAGGCGGGGCGTCCCGTCCTCGTCTATCCCGAAACCAAGAACCCGACCTGGAACAATGCCCAGGCGATTGCCAATGGCTGCGGTGCCGCYGGCAGCCACCCGCTCGAAGATGCCCTGATCAAGATCATCAAGGACAACGGCCTCAACACGAAGGATGCCCCGATCCTGGTTCAGAGCTTCGAGCCCGGCAGCCTGAAATACATGCGCAGCCACGGTCTGGAAACGCGGCAGGTGCAGCTCATTGATGGCAACGGGATTGACTTCAAGACCGGCAAGGTCCTCCTCAACAACATCACAAATTCGCGTCCGTTCGACTGGACGATTGCGGGCGACGTGCGCTTGTACGATGCGATGCTGACGCCCGAGGGCCTTGCCGAGATCAAGACCTATGCCGACGGCATCGGCCCGTGGAAGCCCTATATCGTTCCGCTCAAGATTGTGCCGTGGAAGGACAGCAATGCCGACGGCACGCCCTACAAGGGATCGACGCCGGAAGCTTCGACGCAGGATGCAACCAGCCTTGTCGCTGACGCGCACAAGCTCGGCCTGTTCGTGCACGTCTTCACGTTCAGGAACGAGAAGAAATATCTGGCTGCCGACTATCGCGGCGATCCGGTCCTGGAATATCTCAAATTCTTCCGCCTCGGCGTGGACGGGGTCTTCACCGACTTCACGCATACCGGCGTTGCCGCCCGCGCAGCGTATTTGCGAGAGCTGGGCTGGTGAGGCGGCACTGAGAATCGGGCATGCGCGGGGTCTCGGACCCGCGGAGAAGCGTGCCCGAATTTCGGTGCGGCGGCTGCTTGCACCCCCATCGCTGATGCGTGAGCTAAAGTTACCTGATCAAGCCCAAAGGTTTTGCAAAGTTTCGGCCACGTTGCAGTGCGGCATAATGAAAATCGTGCCATGCCGCCGCGGTGCTTTCCAAGGGTGTTTGACTTGGGTTAGAGAGGACGAAAGTTTTCTCTGACCCGGAATTCCCATGGCCGCACCCAAGAAAGCCGCCGCAAGCGCTCCACAGGACAAGACCAACGGCGGTTCGCCCCCGGAATTCACCAGGGAGCAGGAGCTGAAGGCGCTCCGCGACATGCTCCTGATCCGGCGATTCGAGGAAAAGGCCGGCCAGCTCTACGGCATGGGCGCGATCGGCGGCTTCTGCCACCTCTATATCGGCCAGGAGGCCGTGGTGGTCGGCATGCRGATGGCCCTGAAAGAGGGCGATCAGGTCATCACCGGCTATCGCGATCACGGTCACATGCTTGCCACCGGCATGGAGGCTAATGGCGTCATGGCCGAGCTCACCGGCCGGCGCGGCGGCTATTCCAAGGGCAAGGGCGGCTCCATGCACATGTTCAGCAAGGAGAAGCACTTTTACGGCGGCCACGGCATCGTCGGCGCCCAGGTCTCGCTCGGCACGGGTCTCGCCTTCGCCAACAACTATCGCGGCAACGGCAATGTCAGCGTCACCTATTTCGGCGACGGTGCCGCCAACCAGGGCCAGGTCTATGAGAGCTTCAACATGGCGGAGCTCTGGAAGCTGCCGGTGATCTACGTCATCGAGAACAACCGCTATGCCATGGGCACCGCTGTCTCGCGCGCTTCGGCGCAGCAGGACTTCTCCAAGCGCGGCGCGTCGTTCAACATCCCCGGCCAGCAGGTCGACGGTATGGACGTCCGCGCCGTGAAGGCCGCCGGCGACGAGGCGGCCGCGTGGTGCCGCGCCGGCAAGGGCCCCTTCATTCTTGAAATGCAGACCTACCGCTATCGCGGTCACTCGATGTCCGATCCTGCAAAATACCGCACGCGCGAGGAGGTCGAAAAGGTCCGCCACGACCAGGACCCGATCGAGCAGGTGCGCAACCGCCTGCTGGCCGCTAAGGTGAGCGAGGCCGACCTCAAGGCGATCGACGCCGAGGTGCGCGACATCGTCAACGCGTCCGCCGATTTCGCCCAGCAT
>NZ_JBFUES010000897.1:0-3088 GCF_056403875.1 Bradyrhizobium sp. P2_E8 | reverse complement strand
CAATCCGCCCTGCCCCACGCCTCTCGCGCCCGACGCTGCCGCGTCCACCGCAAGCCCGGCTCGCGAAAATGACGACCACATGATCGCCCCTCAAGGATGAGCCGGGATGGGCGACACATACGACAAATCCGAATTTCGGTAAAGCGGAATGTTTTTGGGAAGGAGGCTTGACAGCATTAGGGGTGTTTTGCCCGTCGGGTCATGGATGCTTTGGATGCCGCTGAGAAGCGCAACGACGAGCTCGTCGCCAGCGAGCGGTACATTGCAACGACGCCCTATGGCGTGCAGGCATCGACCGAACAGTCGTTGTGCAGCGCCGCTGGCACTTCACCCTAGGTTGCAGGCCGTAGTTCGCTGCGCTATAGACGCAGCATTGAGAATATTCAAAGCATAATTCCGGGGGCGAAATGCACAAGCTGATGATCGCGGTTGCCGTGACCTTTCTCGGAGTATCAACGGCCAAGGCGGCTCCACTTTACGAATGCGGTGGCGACCCGGCGTGCCAGACCAAGCGCGACAGCGTGTCTCGCGCCACATATGATCGAAACATCAACCAGTGCCTCGCCTCCGCGGGCGCGACGCGCGAGCAGTGGCGAGCTCACGCAGTGCCGAAGCCCGTCGCCGACAAGGTCCGCGCCTGTCTCGCCGCGCGCGGATAGCCGCGAGGCAACCTATCCCCCGCCAAAATCCCGCGGCGAGAACGGCAAGTCCAACACCTTCCATTCCTCGTATTTGTCGGCCGGCAGCATCTTGTACGGCTGGCAGGCCTGAAGCGCGCTCGTCGCCGACTTCACGATAGCCACGCCCTTCGCGGATGGCGGGGCTTCGATCAGGATCGGCGGGCGCGCCAGCGTGCCGTCGGTGGCGAGCACCGTGCGCAGCTTGATGTGGACGGTGTCGGTCGGGTCGACCCCGGCCGGCAGTTTTGCGCAGCTTCTCAAGTGCCGACGAAACTCGGCGATGACCTCGGGTGGAAGCTTCGCGCCGATCGAATCCCTGGCGTCGCCGCCGTCGCCCTTGGGTGCGTCTTTCGGCTCGATCGGCAGTTCGGGCGGCAGGCCCAGCATGACGCCGTATTTGAGGGTGACGTCGGGCTCGGGAGCCTGATAGGCCGGCGGTGCGGCCTGCGGCTGCGGCTGTTGCGGCGGCTGCTGGGGCTGGGGCTGCAGCTGCGCGGTGCTCTCACGCTGCTTCGGCGCCTGTGAGGGGGGCGGCTGTTTCTGCTGCGTCGGCTGCTCCGGTTCGGGCCGCGCCTTCTGCTGCGATGATTGCGACGCGGCCTGCTGCTTGGCGGCCGGCTTCGCCGCTGGATCCGCCTTTTCGGTGACGTCCAGTTTCGGGAGTCTCAGCTCGGGCATCGGCTCCGGCKGCTTTTTCGCCGCTTCTTCCTTGGCCTTCTCCTCGGCTTTGGCCTCCTCCTGCTTCACCTCCTCCGGCGTGACGATGTCGACCGACACAGTTTCCGGCAGCTGGCTGCGAAACGGATGGACCTCGCTGATCACGATGATCAGCGCCACCAGCGTCAGGTGCGCGACCGCCGACGCCGCAATGTCCGTCCGTATGATCTTCCGCAGTTCCATCGCCCGATCTTGGGTTGCCGTCCTGCTCCTAAAGCGCGATGAAGTCAGGATCAACCGTCATCGCGCTTTAGGCTCTTGTTCGAGCATGATCTTATCGGAAAACCGCTTCGCACTTTTCCGGATCATGCTGGGCATTCGGCAGCCCGCCCTCAATCCCATTTTGGCGCGAARCCATAGTCGGTCAGGCGGCCCTTGGGATTGGCCAGACCGGCGATCCGGGCCATCTCCTCGTCCGAGAGCTCAAAATCGAAGATCTCGATGTTCTCCGACAGACGCTCGACACGTGAGGTGCGCGGGATCGCGGTGACGTTCTGTTGCACGAGCCAGCGCAGGCAGACCTGCGCCGGCGTCTTGCGATGCGTCCGCCCGATCTCGGCCAGCGTCTGGTCGGTCTTGATGCGGCCCCTGGCGATCGGGCTGTAGGCGACCAGCGCGAGCCCATGCTGGTCGCAGGCCGTCCTCACCTTGGCCTGGTCGAGATAAGGGTGAAATTCGACCTGGTTGCAGACGAGCGGCTCCGGCGACAGCGCGACCGCCTGCTCGATCAGCGCCACCGTGAAATTGGAGACGCCGATGTGACGCGTCAGGCCCATTTGCCTGGCATGCGACAGCGCACCAAGCGTCTCCGCCAGCGGCACGTGCGAATTGGGCCAGTGCAGCAGCAACAGATCGACGGAGGGAAGCCGCAGGCGCGCAAGGCTCTCCTTCACCGACCGTTCGAGGTCGTTGGGAGCGAAATGGTTGGTCCAGACCTTGGTGGTGAGGAAGACGTCGTCGCGGCGCACGCCGGAGGCGCGCACGCCATCGCCGACCTCGCGCTCATTGTCATAGACCTGTGCGGTGTCGATGTGGCGATAGCCGAGCCGCAGCGCCTGCTCGACCACGCGCGCACACGGCCGCCCGCTCAGTTCCCAGGTCCCGAGCCCGATCGCCGGGATCCTTGCGCCATTGGCCTCGACGAACAGCATGAGGAATCCTCTCTGTTGCGGTCGCCCCAGGACTCATCACAAGCATCAGCCACGCGCCATTATGGACCTCGCCCGTGACACTGCCAACGGAAGCGGGAGCGATCGGGCCGGTTATTCAGCGCAATGCTAACGGGAAGTTCGCAGCTCAGGCCTTGTCGTCAGGCTTTGGCGAGCGCCTGGAACACGGTGTCGGGCGCATGCGCGATCACGGCGAGCAGCGCGCGGGCCGGTCCCCGCGGGGCGCGCTTGCCCTGCTCCCAGTTGCGGATGGTCTCGACGGGAACGCCGAGCTTGGCCGCGAACTCCATCTGGGTCAGGCAGGCGCGGCGGCGCAGGTCGCGCACCGCGAGCGAGCCGGTGTCGGCCGGTGCGGCATTGGCCGCCGGCTGGACCGGAAACTCCTGCCCGTCCCGCAACTCGACGATCCGTCCGTCCGCCTTAAGCCGCAACCGCATATCCATTCCCCCAAGCGAGGGCGATGATGCGTCAGGTCGCTTAAGTTCGGATTAAAGATAGTTGCCCGTAGCCCGGATGGAGCGC
>NZ_JBFUES010000896.1:0-3098 GCF_056403875.1 Bradyrhizobium sp. P2_E8 | reverse complement strand
GCCCAGCGGCGTCATTCCGGGGCGGTGCGTCAGCACCGAACTATGGTGCGCGGTTGCGCACCTGAGAATCTCGAGATTCCGGGTCTGGTCCTTCGGACCAGCCTGGAATGACGGAGCAAAGGGTTACCCGCCCACCACCAGATCGTCGCGGTGGATCATCTCGGCGCGGCCGCTGATGCCGAGAATGGTCATCACGTCCGGGGAGGAGCGGCCCTTGATCCGCTCGGCGTCGTCGGCGTCATAGGCGATCAGGCCGCGGCCGATCTCGCTCATATCGGGGCCGCGCACGATCACGGCATCGCCGCGGGCGAACTGGCCCTCGACCTTGGTCACGCCGGCCGGCAGCAGGCTGGCGCCGGCGCGCAGCGCCGTCACCGCGCCGGCGTCGATCGTCAGCGTGCCCTTCGGCTCCAGCGTGCCCGCGATCCAGCGCTTGCGCGAGGTGATGGGATTGGCCGGCGTCAGGAACCAGGTGCAGCGGCCGCCATCGGCGATCGCCTGGAGCGGGTGCTCGATCTTGCCGGAGGCAATCAGCATATGCGTGCCGCCGGTGGTGGCGATCTTGGCCGCCTCGACCTTGGTGCGCATGCCGCCGCGCGACAGCTCGGACTCGGCGTCTCCAGCCACCGCCTCGATCTCCGAGGAGATGCTGTCGACGACGGGAATGAGCTTTGCGTTCGGGTTGTTCTTCGGCGGAGCGTCGTAGAGCCCGTCGATGTCCGACAGCAGCACCAGGAGGTCGGCGCTCGCCATGGTGGCGACGCGCGCGGCGAGGCGGTCGTTGTCGCCGTAGCGGATCTCGGTGGTCGCGACCGTGTCGTTCTCGTTGATGACAGGGATGGCGCGCCACTCCAGGAGCTTGCCGATGGTGGAGCGCGCATTGAGATAGCGGCGGCGCTCTTCGGTGTCCTGAAGCGTGACCAGGATCTGGCCGGAGTCGATGCCGTGGGCCCCCAACACCTCCGACCAGATCCGCGCCAGCGCGATCTGGCCGACGGCCGCGGCGGCCTGGCTCTCCTCCAGCTTCAGCGGGCCGCGCGGCAGCTTGAGCCGGCTGCGGCCGAGTGCGATCGAGCCCGAGGAGACGACGAGGACGTCGCGTCCCCCCTTGTGCAGCTTGGCCATGTCGTCGGCGAGCGCGGCGAGCCAGGACGTCCGCACCTCGCCCTTGTCGGAATCGACCAGCAGCGCTGAGCCGACCTTGACGACAATGCSGCGGAATTGACTGAGTTCGGGGCTGGCCATGTGTGTATGCGTTGGCGCGTGTGATGAATTGCTCGGTGTGGAACGGCGGAGCAAACAAGCGGCGCCGGTAAGGCCTGCTTTTGCAGCAGGACGATGGCCGGCGCAAGGCGGCGGGGATGGTAAACGGCGCAACCTTGCTTGGTCATCGGCCTTGTCTTGCGCGCCGGCCCGGTTCTGATGCCGGCAACCATATAATGGGCTGGAAGGGGAAACGCATGGATCGCCGCAAATTCATGGCTGGATGTCTTGGAGGAGGTCTTGGGCTGCCGCTCCTCGCACAAGCGGGCGGGGCGCAAGCGCAGGCGGGGCTTTCAAAAATCATCTTTCCGTTTGCGGCGGGCGCCGGCGGCGACACGCTGTGCCGGCTGATCGCGCAGGAGATGGCGCCGGCACTGCAACGGACCATCGTGGTCGAGAACCGCACCGGCGGCGACGGCCTGATCGGCATCAAGGCGGTGAAGGGCGCGAGCCCCGATGGCAACATGGTGCTGGTGACGACGGGCCCCACCATGTACCTGCTGCCGATGGTGGAGACGACGCCGAGCTTCGACACGGCCAAGGATTTCATGCCGGTGTCGCTGCTGGCGCGGTTCGAGTTCGCCGTTGTGATCGGCCCAGCGATCGATGCTGCCGATTTCAAGTCATTCGTGGCGTGGCTGAAGGCGCATCCGGACAAGACATCGTTCGGGGTGCCAAGCAACGGCACCATTCCGCATTTCATGGGCTCCAAGCTCGAGAAGGATCTCGGCATTCCCTTGACCCGCGTGCCCTATCGCGGCAGCGCACCGATCCTCAATGATCTCATCGGCGGCCATCTGTCGTTCGGCATCGTGACATTGGCCGATGCGCTGCCGCAGCACCGCGCCAAGGGCGTGAAGATCATCGCGGTCTCGAGCCCGGAACGGTCGCCCTTCGCGCCCGAGGTCCCGACGCTGAAGGAGAGCGGCATCGATCTGGTTGCGGACGCCTGGTACGGCATGTGGCTTCCCGCCGGCAGTCCGCCGGAATTCGCCAGCAAGCTCGGCGCTGCCGCGAGCGCCGCGCTCGCCAAGCCCGAGGTGAAGGAGAAGCTCACCGCGATCGGCCTGATCCCGGTCGGTAGCAGCGCGGATGGGCTGACGAAGGAGCTCGTCGCCAACACGGCGTTCTGGCAGCCGATCGTCAAGGCGACAGGATACAAGATCGAGAATTGAGCTGCTGCTCGCGCCACACACTCCGTCGTCATGGCCGGGCTTGACCCGGCCATCCACGTGCTTCAGCGATGGAGTGAGGCGTGGATGCCCGGGTCAAGCCCCGGGCATGACGAGCTGTGAGAGCTTCGCACCTCACTCTATCCCCTCATCCTGAGGAGCTTGCGAAGCAAGCGTCTCGAAGGATGAAAGGCCGAGGTGCGGCAGCGGGGCCTGCATGGTTCGAGACGGCGCGATCGCGCCTCCTCACCATGAGGGTCTCACATCTTCGCGCGCTGCGCGATGCCGTCCTTGATCGCCGCAAGCTCGGCCTCATCCCAGATGCCGATCAAGACGCCGCCCTTCACTTGCAGCTGATTGTCAGCATAGGCCGCGATCTTCTCGCGCGGCGTGGTGATGTGGTCGTTCGGGTGCAGCGCCCAGTCGAACAGCTCGGCCTGAAGGCGCGCGATGATGCCGGCGCATTCGGGATCGTCGCCGCGATCCAAAAACTCTTCCGGATCGGTTTCGAGATCATACAGCATCGGGCGGAAGCCGGAGGCGTGGATGTATTTCCAGCGGCCGTCGAACACCATGAACAGGCGGCAGCGCTCGATCGGCTGGTTCAGCTTCAGCCGCACATCCTGCATGGCGTAGTCGTATTCGGAGAACGCGACCTTGCGC
>NZ_JBFUES010000895.1:0-3099 GCF_056403875.1 Bradyrhizobium sp. P2_E8 | reverse complement strand
TTGGTCTGCTCGGCGATCGCCTGGATCAGGTTGAGCACGCCGTCGATGCGCTGGGTGGCGGCCGCAAGGCTCTCGATCTCGGAGATCGATTTCTCGGTGCGCYGGCCGGTCTGCTCGACCGCGCCGGCGCTCTGCCGGACCTGCCGGCCGATCTCTTCGACGGAGGCCGACAGCTCTTCGGCGGCGCCTGCGACCGCCGTGACGTTGTGCGAGGCCTGCTCGCTGGCGTTTGCCGCCATCCCGGCGCGGTTGCTCGCATCCGCGGTGACGCGCGTGATGGTCTGCGCGGTCTCGCGCATGACGGAGGCGTTGTCGCTGAGGCCGCGCATGATCGCGCCGATCGCGTCGCGAAACTCCTCGACGGATTGCTCGATATGGCGGGCGCGCTGCTCGCGCGCGGCGGAATCCTGCGAGACCTGGGATGCGAGTTTGCGGTTGCGCCCCATCGCGTCCTGGAAGATCTGGATCGCGCGGGCCAGCCCGCCGATTTCGTCGGCGCGGTGGCCGTACGGCACCACGACGTTCTCGGCGCCATMGGCGACCTGCTTGATGGTGGCGGTGATCGAGGCGAGCGGCCGGGCGATCGAGCGGGCGATGATGACGATGCCGATCACGACGAGCGCCAGTGCCACGCCGGCAAGGCAGGTCAGGAGGAAGGACAGGGTGCGGTTGGTCTCGGTCTGCTGGGCGATCTGCTTGGCGCGCTCGGCATAGACCTTGGACAGCGCCTCGAGATCCTTGTTCAGCGCCGAGCGCACGGCGCGGTTGGCGTCGTTGTCGCCCCATTCGCGGCCCGCGGCCGCATTGATCTCGATGCCGCGGCGGACCAGCTCCTTGCGGAACTCGACGAACTGCTCGATTCGCTTCCTGAAGGTGGCGAACTGCTCGGCATCGTCGTCCCTGACGATGGTTTCCCAGCGCTTCACGACGTCGAGGATCTGCGCGTTGAACTTGAGCAGGCCCTCGCCGTATTTCTTCACGACGGCAGGCTCCGTCGACATGTAGACGCCGCGCGATTCCATCACCACCGCGTAGACCAGCGAGTTGACGCGCTCGACGTTCAGCGCGGCCGCATTCGCCGTCTCGATCGCGCTGGTCAGGTCGGCACTGCGGCGGCTGTTGTAGTCGGACAGCATCGCGATCGCCGCCGTGAGCAGCGCGAACAGCGCGAAGATCGCATAGAGCTTGGTTGCAAGCGTGAAGCGGCCGGCGAGGCCGGCGGCATTCCCAGATTGGTCGATGGTCATGGTTTTCAGGGGCCCGAATGGCCTGAAGCGGCCGGTGAGCGCGGTTGTGTAGAATCTATGCAAAACTATGCGGAACGAAGATGGACGCGGCGTTAACGCCCGGCGCGGGAGCGCTTGCTCCGGATTGAAGGAATGTGAGATATCTCAGTGATTTGGAGCGGCCTTGTCGGTTTCCGGCAGATCGGCCCGGGGATCGCGCGGCATGCCCGAAACATCGGCGTGCGCGCCGGCCGCCAGGCGCGTATTCCTGACGCCGGGCCGCCCTTGAGATCGGTCTGGAGTCGGCCGTTGGCCGACGAACCCCGGAGGGGACCTTGGTCTACCGCCATACAATCGACGCCACGACCTATGCCTTCCCGGATCTGCGCGACCTGCTCGCCAAGGCGACGCCGCCGCGCTCCGGCGACCGGCTGGCCGGAATTGCCGCTGCCAGCGCCGAGCAGATGATCGCGGCGCGGATGGCGCTCGCGGATGTCCCGCTCGGACAGTTCCTGCAGGAAGCCCTCATCCCCTACGAGACCGACGAGGTCACCCGCCTCGTCATCGACAGCCATGACGCAAGGGCCTTTGCGCCGGTGGCGGCGCTCACGGTTGGCGCCTTCCGCGACTGGCTGCTGTCGGACGCAGCGACGCCCGAGATCCTGCGCAAGCTCGCCCCCGGCATCACGCCGGAAATGGCGGCCGCGGTCTCGAAACTGATGCGCAACCAGGACTTGATCCTGGCGGCGCGGAAATGCGAGGTCACCACCGCCTTCCGCAACACCATCGGGCTGAAGGGGCGGATGAGCACGCGGCTCCAGCCCAACCATCCGTTCGACGACGCCAGGGGCATCACCGCCTCGATCCTCGACGGCATCCTGCTCGGTGCCGGCGATGCCTGCATCGGCATCAATCCCGCGAGCGACGATCCGGCCGTCATCGCCCAATTGCTGCGGCTGCTCGACGAGATCATCGCGCGACTGAAGATCCCGACGCAAGGCTGCGTGCTGACCCATGTCACGACGACGCTGTCGCTGATCGGGCAGGGCGTGCCGGTCGACCTCGTCTTCCAGTCGGTCGCCGGCACCGAGGCCGCCAATCGCAGCTTCGGCATCGACCTCGCCTTGCTCCGGGAAGCGCAGGAGGCCGGGCTGGCGCAGCGACGCGGCACGGTCGGGCAGAACGTGATGTATTTCGAGACCGGCCAAGGCTCCGCGCTGTCCGCCAATGCCCATCACGGCGTCGACCAGCAGACCTGCGAGGCGCGCGCCTATGCGGTCGCGCGCGCCTATGCCCCGCTCCTGGTTAACAGCGTGGTCGGCTTCATCGGCCCGGAATATCTCTACGACGGCAAGGAAATCATCCGCGCCGGGCTGGAGGATCACTTTTGCGGCAAGCTGCTCGGCCTGCCGCTCGGCATCGACATCTGCTATACCAACCACGCCGAGGCGGACCAGGACGACATGGATAATCTCCTGACGCTGCTGGCGGCCGCCGGCGTCACCTTCATCATGGGTGTCCCCGGGGCCGACGACGTCATGCTGAACTACCAGTCGACGTCTTTTCACGACGCGCTCTACGTCCGCGACGTCTTCGGCCTGCGCCGCGCGCCGGAGTTCGACGACTGGCTGGTGCAGTCGGGGATCGCGGGCGCCGATTTCCGTCTTGCCGGCGACGCAGGCCTGCTTCCCGATTTTGCCTCGCGGCTGATCGCGTGACGCGGCGGGAGCACCCGGCGGCTTGAGGAAACCATTGGTCCCTCTCGGAATTAAGCTCATGCCACAATATTGAGAAATTCCGGCGACAGCATTACGGTGTGTGTCTGGCTGGCAATTTCCGCAGCTATGTCGAGCGTGGCGGGGGAGCTTTGATG
>NZ_JBFUES010000894.1:0-3101 GCF_056403875.1 Bradyrhizobium sp. P2_E8 | reverse complement strand
TCATTGGACTTGCCTCCTCACACGTTCTTGTGTGTGCGTTTACGAGAGCAACCTCGCAAGCCGGTGACGAGAGGCATGCTATCATTACGCGTAGACGGTGTCAGCATGTGGCCCATGAACGCATACGAGATCGCTCATTCTCAGGAGTGGTTTTCCAGATAGCGCGCGGTCGCTCGCGATCATGGACGCAATTCGGTTTAAGGCGTCAATCCGGCCTCGTCGCCTACGGCACGTGCCTGCCGGTCCCCGGCGACGATGATCGAAACGGAAATGAAACCACTAAACAAAAGCAGCCAATCCTGCCGTACGTCCAGGAGGATCGCAGCGCTGCCGCCGATGACTGACCAGATGAAGGGAATCACCAGAAGCCAGTAGGAGAAGCGGCCGGTCGTCATAAGTAGCAGACCGAACGTGAAAATCGTGACAGGGCAAGGAGCTACGCCGAACATCGGTAACGCCGGCCAGAAATGCCCCGTCGCAACCCCAATCAGCGGATAGATGAGAGATGCGTAGAGAATAAACCCCGCGCCGATCACCGCTCGAAACCCGTAAATGATCGCGAAGCGAAGACCATCGCGTACGACACCCGTGTAGAGGAGTGCCACGCCCTCTACCACGAACAAGGCGCCAAAGGCGAACGCGGCCTTGTTTACCGACGAGAAGAATACGCCGTGATAGAGAACGCCGGTGCTTAGCCACATCAATCCGAGGACGGTTGAGATAACGCGGTCTGAGGCACGGCCTTTCCGAAAAAGGGCGGCCACGGCGATCGCTCCAAGCACGTAAGCCAAAATTTGCGCGGGCCAGATCGCCTTATTGTAGGCCGCAAAGACGTCGAGGAACTGCTCAAGCGTAAAGGGAAGCATGGTGCGCTCCTCCCCGATAGTGCTTGAGTTTAGAGGACGGCGCTGCTTCGGTGCTTGATGAGGATCAACGTCGTGCCTCGAAGTCCGGTCACGGGCCCTTCGCAGCGGTCCGGCGGCCGCTGGCTCATTGTCGGCTTCTGATCAGGTCGCTCGCCGAGCGTCGCAGGCGAGCAATCCGAACGCCGCTGTCGACCGCACTCGCGCGTCCCGGATGGCGGCCGCCACCGGGCGGGTGCCGGCGGGCTTGCCACCGCCCTGCCATTGAACCAGGATCAAACCCAACCGCACCAAACCGGGGAGTGCCAATGCGATGACGGCCCCCGCCAGTTGACGAGCCATGCGGCCCGGTCGTCGAATCCATATGCGATGAACGGGTGCCTACATGCGGTTCTTTCTATGCGAGATCGTCGCGCGCGTCGTCGCTATCTATCTGTGCATCGATTGCGGCCGCATGCTGCGGGATGGCTATGCCGAGCGGAAAATCAGGGCTTTCAGTCCTGATCTCGTGGTCTGCCTGCTGGACTGGTCGAGGCAGGTTTTCCAGAGGGACACCGCGCCGGTCCAGTACTGGATGGAAATGGGCCATCAGGCCATCTGCCTCTTGGCGTGCCTCGTCGTGGCAATATTCGGGTGGTGGCTGCCGAACGGCTGAGCGTCGGGCGCTGGCCGTCCGGACCGACCCGCGAGGGGTGTGAGCACCGTCCGGCAAGACGAATTTCGAAATCTAGAGCGGGGCCAGGCCCGGCGGCGGCTTGCGCATGTTGGACGCCTGCTCGTAGGCATAGRCCAGACGCAGCAGCTTGTGCTCGCTCCAGGCGCGCCCTGCGAATGTGACGCCGAGCGGATAGTCGGGCGTGTCCTTGCCGTCGGCGCCCGAGACGAAGCCGCCGGGCACCATCACGCTGGGATAGCCAGCCTTGGCGGCGATCGCCGCGCCGGTCGCGCCGGGGAACAGGACGGCGTCCAGCTTGTGCCGGTTCATGTAGGCATCCATGCCGCGCGTCCTGGCGGCGAGCAGATCCATGGCGCGCGCCGATTTGTACTCGCGCTCACTCAAATCGCCCCGGGTAGCGTTAGCGGCGAGGAACAGATCCTGGCCGAAGCGCAGCGCTTTGTCGGCATGAGCCTCGTTGAAGGCAATGATGTCGGCCATGGTCTTGATATCGGTATTGGTCGCCCAATCCCTCAGATAAAGATTGAGCCCGTATTTGAGCTCGTAGAGGAACACGATCGGCGACCCCGTCGGATTGCCCTTGTTGCGGCTGAGCGGATTGCGGTTGAGCACGGCCATGCCGGTGCCCGGCCCGGCGATCCAGCCGCGTGTCGGCATGTTGGCGCGCACGATGACGGCGCCCAGATCCTCCATCACCTTGATGACCTCGGCCATCAGCCTGGCCCCGTCGGGTGGCAGCTTGCCATAGAAGCAATCGTTCAGCGGATCGCCGGGGTCGCTCGGTACACCGACGCGCGCACCCTTCATCGCATCGCGTGTGAGGTCGGCCGTGTAATCGGCCGGCCTCCGCTGCCGCTCTGTCACGGGGTCGAGCGGATCCTTGGCGGCCAGCACGTTCAGCAGCATCGCCGCGTCGCGCACGGTGCGCGTCATCGGCCCCGCGGTGTCCTGGCTGTGCGCGATCGGCACGATGCCGGCACGGCTGATCAAACCGACGGTCGGCTTGACCGTGACGAGGCCATTCCGGCTGGCAGGGTGCAGCAACGAGCCGGAGGTCTCGGTGCCGACAGAGGCCGTACACAGACCTGCGGCCACAGCGACCGCCGAACCCGAGCTCGAGCCGCCGGGGTCTACGACCGGGATGCCGCGATCGTCCAGCAGCGTCGGCACGTAGGGATTCTTCACCTGGCCACCGAGCGACGAATAGCCCGAGGGCATGTCGATCGCGAGGATGTTGGCAAATTCCGTCAGGTTCGCCTTGCCGAGGATCACGGCGCCGGCGTTTCGCAGCAGCTTGACGATGGTGGCATCGCCCTTGGCGCGCGCGCCCTCCAGCGCCAGCGAGCCCGCCGTGGTCGGTTGCTTGTCGCCGGTGRCGATGTTGTCCTTCAGCAGAATGGGGACGCCGGCCAGCGGCCGCCTGGCCGACGGCCTCGTGCCGTCGCGCTTGCCCGCGATGGCGAGCGCGTCGGGATTGAGCGCACGGACGGAATTGAGCATGGGTGCGTTGCGATCGTAAGCCTCGATGCGCGCGAGATAGGCATCGGTCAGCGCCGTAGCGG
>NZ_JBFUES010000893.1:0-3106 GCF_056403875.1 Bradyrhizobium sp. P2_E8 | reverse complement strand
CTCCGGCAAGTCGGTCGCCGGTTCGAACTCGGCATGGCCGTTCCTGCTGGCCTGGGTCGCGTTCGGGCTGTTCACCATCGCATGCAGCGCGCTCGTTGCGCTGCAAGCCGACCGGCTATCCCACCGCCAGCGCCAGGCGGTGCTGACCGACTATTTCGAGCACATCCTGCAACTGCCGCTGACCTTCCACTCCGGCACCCATTCGGGCCGGCTGATGAAGGTGATGCTCAACGGCACCGATGCGCTGTGGCGGCTGTGGCTCGGCTTCTTCCGCGAGCACTTTGCCGCGATCCTCTCGGTCGTGGTGCTGCTGCCGCTGTCGCTCTATCTGAACTGGCGGCTCGCGATCCTCCTGTTCGTGCTCTGCGTCGTCTTCACGGCGCTGACGACTTTCGTGGTGCGCAAGACCTTCGGCATGCAGATGGAGGTCGAGGAGCACTACAGCGAGCTCTCGGCGCGCGCTTCCGATGCGCTCGGCAACGTCGCACTGGTGCAGAGTTTCGTCCGCGTCGAATCCGAGGTGAAGGGACTGCGCTCCGTCGCCGACGAGCTGCTGGCCGCACAGATGCCGGTGCTGTCCTGGTGGGCGCTCGTCACCGTCATCACGCGCGCTTCCACCACCATCACGGTGCTCGCGATCTTCTCGCTCGGCATCGCCCTGCACGACCAGGGGCTGACCTCGGTCGGCGAGATCGTGATGTTCGTGAGCTTTGCCACGCTCTTGATCCAGAAGCTCGAGCAGGTCGTGAGCTTCATCAACAACGTGTTCATGGAAGCGCCGCGCCTGCGCGAGTTCTTTGGCGTGCTCGATGCCGTGCCGGCGGTCCACGACCGTCCCGACGCGATCGATGCCGGGCGCCTGTCCGGCCTCGTCGAGTTCAACGACGTCACCTTCTCCTATGACGGCAAGCGGCCGGCGGTCGAGGATCTCTCCTTCACCGCGCTGCCCGGCCAGACCATCGCGCTGGTCGGCCCGACCGGCGCCGGCAAGTCCACCGCGATTGCGCTGCTGCATCGCGCCTTCGATCCGCAATCCGGCTTCATCAGGATCGACGGCATGGACGTGCGCGGCGTCACGCTGACCTCGCTGCGGCGGAACATCGGCGTCGTGTTCCAGGAGGCGCTCCTGTTCAACCGCTCGATCGCGGAGAATTTGCGCGTCGGCAAGCCGGACGCGACCGAAGCCGAGATGCGCAAGGCGGCCGAGCGCGCGCAGGCGCTCGAATTCATCGAGCGCAGCGGCGGGTTCGAGACCAATGCCGGCGAGCGCGGCCGCATGCTCTCCGGCGGCGAACGGCAGCGGCTGTCGATCGCGCGTGCGCTGCTGAAGGACCCGCCGATCCTGATTCTGGACGAGGCGACCAGTGCGCTCGACGCCGTCACCGAGGCCAAGGTGAACGCCGCTCTCGACGAAGTGATGAGGGGCCGCACCACCTTCGTGATCGCCCACCGCCTCTCCACCATCCGCAACGCAACACGGATYCTGGTGTTCGAGAACGGGCGCGTGATCGAAAGCGGAACTTTCGATGAACTCGTGGCCAAAGGCGGCCATTTTGCCGAGCTCGCCCGGGCCCAGTTCATGGTGCAGGAACAGTCACAGACGAATACACGGGCCAGCGTGACGGCGGCCGAGACTATTGCGACTGCGGCCAAGTCCCCATAGCAAGTCCCCGCAGGACCGCCGAAATTCGGCCTATTTCATTGCGGAATACCGCGCCGTAACCCCTATTCTCGACGCAAGAGCCGGTATAGGTTTGCGACGCCGCAAGCGGCGGCGCCGGAATTCAAAACCCGAAACTCAGATCACGAGAACCGTCCGGAACCGGCGGATCTCCAAGGACCGGAATCGGATAGTGCACGCCCTTCGCCCGCTGCTTCGCAAATCCCTGTTCAACCTGTTCGCCGCGGCCCTCGCATGTGCCGCGCTGCTCGCGCCACGCGCGGCAAGCGCTGAAGCGCTGCTGCTGATCGAAGCCGACAGCGGCAAGGTGTTGCAGGCGGATAACGCGACCATCCCCTGGTATCCGGCCTCCGTCACCAAGATCATGACCGCCTATGTCACGTTGAAGGCGGTGAAGGACGGCAGGCTCACGCTCGACACGCTGCTCACGGTGTCGCCGACGGCGGCCTCGCAGTCGCCGTCGAAAATGGGGTTCCGTCCGGGAACGCAGCTCACCGTCGACAACGCGTTGAAGATGATGATGGTCAAGTCGGCGAACGACATGGCCGTGGTGCTCGCCGAAGGCGTCGGTGGTTCGGTCGACGGCTTCTCCGCAATGATGAACGACACCGCCAGGAAGCTCGGCATGACGCAGACGAGCTACGTCAATCCGAACGGCCTGCCCGCCGATGGTCAGATCACCTCTGCGCGGGATCTCGGCATTCTCGCACGCTCGTTCCTGCGCGACCTGCCGGAATACGAATACTTCGTGCACATCCCGGCGATCCGCTTCGGCAAGCGCGTTACGGGGAATTTCAACAAGCTGATCGGCCGCTATCCCGGCGCCGACGGTTTCAAGACCGGCTTCATCTGCGCTTCGGGCTACAACCTCGTCGCCTCGGCCACGCGCAACGGCCGCCGGCTGATCGCCGTCGTGCTCGGCGCCAATTCCGGAACGGCGCGCGCGGTGAAGGCGGCGCAGCTGCTGGAGCGCGGCTTCAGCCAGGACAATCTGTCGTGGCTGCGTCCCTCGCTCGGCACCGTCGAAAACCTCGTGCCGGTCGACGCCTCGCCACCGAACCTGCGCGACGACATGTGCGGCGGCCATCGCAAGCGGCCGGCGAGCGACGACGACGACGCGCTGATCGCGGCCAATGGCGGCGCGACCGGATCGGGCTCCGCCACCGGCGGCGAGGCCCAGGTGACGTTCTTCACCGCCGGGCTTCAGCCGCCCCTGATGAAGGCCTCCGAGCTGATGGCCTCGGCGCCGGCGGCGGCCGAGCCCGTGCTGGTCTATACCGGCCCGACCCGCACCGGCACCGCCCTGATCGCCGCGGTCGCAGCCGATGCCGACCAGCAGGCCACGCCGAAGGCGCGTGGCAAGAAGTCGCGTGTCGCCAAGAAACCCGATGCAGCCGACAAGCCGAAGGACACCAAGACGGCGGC
>NZ_JBFUES010000892.1:0-3111 GCF_056403875.1 Bradyrhizobium sp. P2_E8 | reverse complement strand
GCACAGCGCCGCCGCGATGAAGCGCGGCTGGGTCACGATCGTCATCAGCGGCCGGCCGCCATGCAGATCGGCCGGCGCCGGCTTCGGCATGTCGACGCCGGCGACGATGCCCATCGCGATCAGCGCCACCGCCGCCTGCACCAGGAAGCTGAAGGCGAACAGATAAGGCTGCCAGACATCCATGGTCCATTGCACGAGCTGCGGACCGAGCACTCCGGCGAACACGCCGCCGGCCATCACCCAGGACACCGCTTTCGGCCGGTAGGCCGCGCTGGCACCGTCGGCGGCTGCGAAGCGATAGGACTGCGCCACCGCGCCGTAGAGGCCGCCGAGGAAGGTCGCAAAACAAAACAGCGCGAACGAGCCGCGCAGGATGGCGAACGAGCCGAGCAGGCCGGTGAGCGCGCCCAGACCGGTGCCGATGACGAAGGCGGCGCGGCGGCCGAAGCGGCGCGAGATCGCACCGGTCGGCAACGTGCCGGCGGCAAGGCCCACCACATACATCGAGATCGGCACGGTCGCGAACGACATGTCGGGCGCGAGCGTGGCGCCGACGATCGCACCGGTGGCGAAGATGACCGCCGAGTTGGCGCCGGTCAGCGCCTGCGCGGCTGCAAGGCGCACCACATTGGCACGCACGCGGGCGTCGGCAGCGATCTCATTGGCTGAAGTCACGTCTAGCATCGGCATTTCCGCCCAAAGGGGCTTTCGAGGAGCCTTGTTGATTCCCGGCACTATGGAGGGGCGCGGGAGGGCGGGCAACCGGCGCAAACGGGCGCAGGCCATGCCTCTGACGCAATCGGGCAGATGATAGCGGGCTGCGCTCTTGACGGCTTGCGCTCGATCAAATCCTATCCGCCGCGATTTTCGGGAGTTTCGTTCATGACGGTCGACGACAGGCCCACGCCCAGCGCTCCCGACGACGATCCCTGGCTGTTGCTGGAGGAGATCGAAGGCAAGCAGGCGCTCGATTTCGTGGAGCGGCAGAACAGCCTGACGCTCGCCGCGTTCGGCGGAGCGGCCTTCGCGCGCGATCGCGATATCCTCGCGGCGATCTACGACCGGAAGGACAACATCCCCTATGTCAGCCGGCGCGGCGACGACCTGCACAATCTCTGGAAGGACGCCACCAACCCGCGCGGCCTGTGGCGKCGAACCAATCTGGCGGAGTTTCGAAAAGCGAGCCCGGCATGGGAAACCATGCTTGATATCGACCAGCTCGCGGCGAGCGAAAGCGAGGACTGGCTGCTGAGCGGGATCGCCACGATGCCGGGACACTCGCGGGCGATTCTGAGCCTGTCGCGCGGCGGCAGCGACGCCGTCACCTTGCGGGAATTCGACCTCGCGACGAAGCGCTTCGTGGCGGACGGATTTACGCTGCCGGAAGCCAAGGGCGGCGTTGACTGGCTCGATCAGGACACGCTGCTGCTGTCGAGCGCCCATGGCGAGGGTATGGCCACGGGCTCCGGATATGCGCGGACGGTGCGGCTGTGGCGTCGTGGCCAGCCTGTCGATCAGGCCCAAGTGATCATCGAGACCACCGCCGATCACATGGCGGTCTCCGGCATGGCCGACGACACCGGACCTGAGCCGCGGGTCTGGATCGTCGATCAGATCGACTTTTTCAATCACGCGATCTGGCTGCGCGATGCGGCCGGCACGACGACGAAGCTCGACCTGCCGACCGGCGTCTGGATGCAGGCGCATGGCGACTGGTTCGCGATGAAGCTGCGCAAGGACTGGTCGGCCGGAGGCCGAAGCTTTGCCACGGACACCGTGCTCGGCATCTCGCTCTCGGCGTTCATCGCCGGCAGCCGCGATTTCGTGGTCCTGTTCGAGCCCGGCCCGCGGCGCGCATTGCAGGGCCTGTTCTGGGCGGGCGGCAAGCTGGTGCTGTCGATCCTCGACGAGCTCAAGCCGCAATTCGAGATCTGCACGCCGTCCGCCGCGGGCTGGAGCTCCGCCACACTCGGCGGCCTTCCGCAGATCGGCGTCGTCGACGTCTGGCCGCTCGACCGGCATCCGTCCGAGAGCAATGGCGACCTGCTCGCCAACGTGCAGGATCCGCTCACGCCGCCCTCGCTGCTGCTCATCGAACGCGGCGTCGCAAGCCCGACGGTGCTGAAGCAGGCGCCGAAGACGTTCACCGCCGACGGCCTCGTGGTCACCCAGCACGAGGCGATCTCGATCGACGGCGAGCGCATTCCCTATGTGCAGACCGGTCCGGCCAAAGAGACCGGCGATGCGCCGGTCTATATGAGCGCCTATGGCGGCTTCGCCGTCGCGGTGAAGCCGTATTACAACGCCTCGCTCGGCAAGCTGTGGCTGGAGCGCGGCGGCACGACGGTGCAGGCGAATTTGCGCGGCGGCGGCGAGTTCGGCACGCGATGGCACGATGCCGGCCGGCTCGCCGGCAAGAAGCTGTCGCATGACGATTTTGCCGCCGTTGCCGCCGATCTCGTCCGCCGCGGCGTGACGAGCGCGAAGCGCATCGCGGCGCAAGGCGGCTCGAACGGCGGCATCCTCATCACCAACATGCTGGTGCGATACCCCGAGCGCTTCGGCGCGCTGTTCTGCACCATCCCGCTGATCGACATGCGCCGCTACACCAAGCTGCTCGCGGGCGCGAGCTGGATCGCGGAATATGGCGACCCCGACAAGCCCGAGGAATGGGAGTGGCTGAAGGCCTACTCCGCCTATCACACCGCAAAGCCCGGGCAGCCCTATCCGCCGATCCTGATCGCCACCACGCGGCGCGACGACCGCGTCCATCCCGGCCACGCCCGCAAGATGGCGGCAAAACTCCAGGCGATGGGCTACGAGGCCTGGTTCTACGAGCCGGCGGCAGGCGGCCACGGCTACGGCAAGGACAACAAGGAGCGCGCCGGCTTCGAGGTGCTGGGCTTCCGGTTCTTGAAGGAGAAGATCGGGTGGCGGGACGGCGAGGCGTGATTGCGCTGCCTCTTCGAACTCACCATCACCACGTGAGGCGGGCACCGCTCTCTCATTCCYTCCCCGGGAGGGGCAGGGAGAGGGGTTTCCCACGGGGACTCTCTCGATTTGCGCGCCCAGTACAGTTGCTGAAGGATAGACCGCTTCCTGGGCCACCCC
>NZ_JBFUES010000891.1:0-3112 GCF_056403875.1 Bradyrhizobium sp. P2_E8 | reverse complement strand
ATCATGGAGGGTCCGAAGCGCGGACTGTGAACCTCCCGCCGCCAGGGGTTGCCGACCTCGGAGGCGCGGGCCGCGATCGCAGGGCAGGTCGCTTCCTTTGCAGAAATTGCGTCCCAGACGGGCTAAGGGCGGGCACGCGAACGCACCGGCGCGTCTTGCATAATTTTTCGCCAGTCGGACAAACCTGACCTACTCACGCAAACGCTACTCGGATAGGTAGGCGGTTGCCGCTAAAAGCAGCGCCCCTGATTCCGAAAGTCATTTTCCGCGATGAAACCGTCCGTCAAGGCGAACCTCGCCGCATTCCATCCCGACGCCAGGCTGTATTTGACGCTCGGCATCGCCAACTGGTCGGTGTTCGTCGACCACATCCCGAACAACGTCGTCAACCTGCTGACGCTGCGCAATTTCGGCTTCAGCGGCGCCGCGGACCTGTTCGTGTTCGTGGTGGGCTACGGCGTCGCCATCATCCACGGCAGGATGGCGCTGGAGCGCGGCTACATCGTCGCGGCAACGCGCGTCTTTCGCCGCGTCTGGCGGCTCTACGCCGCCTATGTCGTGCTGTTCGTGATCTACATCGACGCCATCGCCTACGTCGCCTCGCAATCGATGGCGCCGGAGATCATTCACGAATACAACATCTCAGGGATTCTCGAGCACCCGCTGCGCATCCTGGTCCGTGGCCTGGTGCTCCAGGAAGAGCCGCTGAACCTCGACCTCCTGCAACTGATGATCCCGCTGATGGCGTTCTTTCCGTTCGTGCTGTGGGGGCTGCTGCGATGGCCGCACCTGACGCTGGCGGCATCRGTCGGGCTGTACGCCGCGGCGCGCTGGTTCGACTGGAATTTCCGGGTCTATCCGGACCAGGAGTGGACCTTCAATCCGCTGTGCTGGCAGATGCTGATGGTGCTGGGCGGCTGGTTCGCCGTGACAGGCGCCCCCGGCCGTGCGCTGCGTGGCATGTCCTGGCTGCGGAGCCTCGCAGGCGCCTATCTCGTCTTTGCGATGGCCGTCACCCTGATGCGCCATTCGCCGACGCTGTCCGCCCATTTGCCGGACCTCCTTCTCAACAGCATCGCGCCGACCGACAAGGAAAACCTCGCGCTCTTTCGCGTGGTCCACTTCCTCGCGCTCGCGCTCATTGCGACCCATCTCATTCCGGCCGATCATCCCGGCCTGAAATGGCGGCCGCTTCAGGCGGTGATCATATGCGGCGAGGAATGGCTCGCGGTGTTCTGCGTCGCAGTGTTCCTCTCCTTCGCCGGCCATCTCCTCCTGATCACCGGGCCGAACCTGGTGGTAATGCAGGTCGCGGTGAGCATCGTTGGCTTCGCCGCGATGATCGCGGTCGCCTATTACATCATCTGGTCGAAGCGGCAGGACCTGCCTGCGGCCCTGCGGCAGCAGACCTGACAACATAATCGTGCGATTCTGCTAGGCCGAGACCTGTGGCTGCGCTATGCGGAGGGACTCTGCGTGAGGAGACCGGGCGTGGCGATGGCGAAAGGCGGGGGTGAAGAGGCTGACAGCGTGCCCAGGCGCGGCCGGCCGCGGTCGATCGAGACCTCCAACGCCATCCTCGAAAGCGCCTATGCGCTGATGGCCGCCACCGGCCTTGCCGCCACCACCATCGACGCGGTCGCGCGCCACTCCAGCGTCTCCAAGATGACGATCTACAAATGGTGGCCATCGCGCGAGGCGCTGCTGATCGACGCCTTTCTCCACCATGCCGCGCAGATGCTGCCGCTGCCCCCGGTGAGCTCCGGCACGCCCGCTGCACGCGCGCGCCGCCATGCCGCGGCCTATGCCGAGGCGCTCCAGGGCGAGTTCGGCAAGGTGCAGCTCGCCGTCATCTCCGAATGCATCTCCAAGACCGGCTCGGCCGAGCTGTTCTACGCACGCTACCTGCAATTCCGCCGCGACGCGCTGGTGGAGATGATCGCCGCGGGCCAGAAGGACGGCAGCGTCCTGGCCGAGGGGGCGCCTGAGGACCTCTATGACGCGATCTATGGCGGCCTGTTCTACCGCTACGTCTTCGGCATCGCGCCGATCACGCCGGCTTACGCACGCAGTCTGGTCGATCTCGTATTGCGACCGAAGGGCTAGATCAGGCGCTGAAAATGCCCGCCGTCCGTCCCCGCCTCAAGTTCCACGCCTTGGTGATAAGAACGCGTGGACATCTCATGTCTTTTCCCACAGGAGCATCAGTCTCATCATGATCAAACGCATCTTGCCATACGAAGGATTGCTCCACGAAGTGGTCGAGCATGGAGGCGTGCTTTACATCGGCGGAATCGTCCCTGAGGACACGAGCCTGGACATGTCGGGTCAGACAAACGATGTGCTTGGCCAGCTGTCGCGTCTCCTGGAGACTCTCGGATCTGACCTAGCCAACGTCTTGCAGGTGACTATTTTCATGGCGAATCTGAGCGAGAAGGCTGCGTTCAATGCGGCCTGGAAGGCGCACTTCGCAGAAGCTCATCTGCCTGCGCGCGCCGCCGTCGGCGTGGCCGATCTCGGTTCAGGCGTCAAGCTCGAGATGACCGCAATCGCTGCTCGACCGACCTCGAGCTGAAGTGCGCGAGGTTTATCGCACAGGCCTCACCGGGGCCGAGAGCTTGTCCGTGCGGTCGCGCTCGGACATATCGACGACCGTCTCCATCGGAGCGGTCAGCTCGTAGACATAGGAGACGTCGGTGAAGTAGCGCTTGGCGGTGCCGCCGAGCGCTTCGGGCGCGACGCGGTCGAGCAGGATCAGGCCGAAATCGGAATCCGGGCGGCGCGTCGCCTCGCTGGTGTTGAACTCCTCCCAGCGGAAATGGAAGACCTCATCGGTCCCCTCGCCCGTCACCGTCCAGTTGGCGGTGATGTGCGGATGCTTGCCGACCAGCGACAGGCCTTCGTCCGAATGCGAGGCGAGCTCGAAGAACAGAAGCGACAGGCTCTGCGCCGCGCGCGCGCTCACCGCGATGTCAGGACCGGTGACGGCGATGCGGTCCGCATGAGGAATGGCGCGCGCCTCGAACAGGCCCTTCAGCTTGACGCCCTGCCACTGGCTCTCGCTGAGCAGCGAGACCACGTTGGACATGGCGTGGATGCGGCCGATCAGCAG
>NZ_JBFUES010000890.1:0-3113 GCF_056403875.1 Bradyrhizobium sp. P2_E8 | reverse complement strand
GTCTTCATCCTGACGCTGTTCACCCGCATCGTCATCCTGGCGCTGGCCGCCGCGAGCCTCAACCTCATCATGGGGTTTGGCGGCATGATGAGCTTTGGCCACGCCGCCTATCTCGGCATCGGCGGCTACGCCGTCGGCATGCTCGCGCAGGAAGGCGTCGGCTCCGGCTGGATCCAGTTTCCGGTCGCGCTCGCGRCCTCCGCGACTTACGCGCTGGTGATCGGCGCGCTCAGCTTGCGCACCCGCGGCGTCTATTTCATCATGATCACGCTGGMCTTTGCGCAGATGGCCTATTACGTCGCCTCGGGGCTGGCGCGGTACGGCGGCGATGACGGCCTCACCGTCTACAAGCGCAGCGACTTCTCCGGCCTGGTCAATCTCGGCAACCGCACGCAGTTCTACTATCTCTGCCTCGCCTGCCTGTTCGCCGTGCTCATCCTGATCTGGCGCATCGTCAATTCGCGCTTCGGCCTCGTGGTGCAGGGCCTGCGCTCCAACGAGCAGCGCATGCAGGCGATCGGCTTTCCTGCCAAGCGCTACCAGCTGGTCTGCTTCGTCATCTCGGGCATGATGTGCGGACTTGCCGGCGCGCTGCTCGCCAACAACACTGACTTCATCAGCCCGGCCGTGATGTACTGGACGCGGTCAGGCGACCTCATGGTGATGGTGATCCTCGGCGGTATGGGTACGCTGTTCGGCCCGGTCATGGGCGCCGTGGTGTTCCTGCTGCTGGAAGAATTCCTGTCGCAGATCACCGAGTACTGGGCGCTGATCATGGGACCGCTGCTGCTGTTGATCGTGCTGTTCGGGCGCGGCGGCATCATGGGCGCGCTCGGGAGGGCTGGCCGTGGCTGAACCCTTGCTCCGCGTCGAGAAGCTGGTGCGCCGCTTCGGCGGCATCATCGCGACGGACAACGTCTCGCTCGACGTAGCTAGCGGTGAGCTGCACGCCATCATMGGCCCGAACGGCGCCGGCAAGACCACGCTGATCAGCCAGCTCACCGGGCATCTCGAGCCGCATTCCGGCAGCGTTTCGCTGGCGGGGCGCGACATTACCTATTTGCCGGCCTATCGCCGCTGCGCGCTGGGGCTGGCGCGGTCGTTCCAGATCACCTCGCTGCTGCTCGACTTCACCGCCGCCGACAATGTCGCGCTGGCGGCGCAGGCCCATGCCGGCACCTCGTTTCGCTTCTTTGCCGATGCGCGCAAGGAAAAGGGCCTGCGCGATGCCGCCCATGCCGCGCTCGACCGCGTCGGCCTGTTGCATCGCGCCGACGTCGTGGTGTCGAGGCTCAGCCATGGCGAGCGCCGCGAGCTGGAGCTTGCGGTCGCGCTGGCCAGCAAGCCGAAATTGCTCCTGCTCGACGAGCCGATGGCCGGCCTCGGCGTCACCGAATCCCAGCGCATGGTCAAGTTGCTCCAGGAGTTGCGGAAAGAAGTCTCGATCGTGCTGGTCGAGCACGACATGCCGGCGGTGTTCGCGCTGGCCGACCGCATCTCGGTGCTGGTCTATGGCCGCGTCATCGCCTCGGGCGATCCGGCTGCGATCCGCGCCAACGATGACGTCAAGCGCGCCTATCTCGGCGACCAGCATGTGGTGACGCACCATGGCTGACACGCTGCTCGACGTCGACGGCATCGAGACCTGCTACGGCCTCAGCCAAGTGCTGTTCGGCCTGTCGCTGTCGATCAAGCCGGGCGAGATGGTCTCGCTGATGGGCCGCAACGGCATGGGCAAGACCACGACCATCCGCTCCATCATGGGCCTGACGCCGGCACGCGCCGGCGCGATCCGTTTCGCAGGTGCTGAAGTCAGGCAGCTGCCGTCGTACAGAATTGCAAAACTCGGCGTCGGCCTGGTGCCCGAGGGGCGCCAGATCTTCCCGAACCTGACCGTGCGCGAAAATCTCGTTGCGGCCGCCGCCGACCGCTTCAGCAGCAGCAATCCCTGGACGCTGGCTTCGATCTACGTGATGTTCCCGCGCCTCGCCGAACGCGCGTCCAACATGGGCAACCAGCTCTCCGGCGGCGAGCAGCAGATGCTGGCGATCGGCCGCGCGCTGATGACCAACCCGAAACTCCTCATTCTGGACGAAGCGACCGAGGGCCTCGCGCCATTGATCCGCGAAGAAATCTGGAATTGCCTGTCGCTGCTCAAGAGCCGGGGACAGTCGATCCTGGTCGTCGACAAGAACGTCGACCACCTCGCCCGCATCTGCGACCGCCACTTCATCATCGAGCGCGGCAAGACGGTGTGGAGCGGCACGTCGCACGAGCTGATGGCCGAGCCGGATCTGCAGCACAAATATCTGGGGATTTAGCGGGGGGTGAGGGCCGGGACGACGCCGGGGAGAGAGTCGTGCGAGCCAATCACCAATAAATCCCATGCCGATGCAGCTCGCGGATCACGCGCGCCTCGGTCGGCGGCTGGCGGCGCTTTGGCTTTGCCGTTTCGGTCGTGGCGACCACCGCTGCGGCGGTGGGCCGAGTGGATGTTGTGGCAACCGGAGCGGTCGCGACTGGCGCGGCTGCCGCCGGGGCCGGCATCGTCTGTGGCGCGGCCGTTGCCGTCGCGGCCGGCTGCTCGGTCGCCTGCTGGCTGGAATTGGTCGTCGCCAGGCTCAGGCTCCGCGAACCGCCGGCATACGCCTCGGTTGCTAGCAGCGACATTGCCGTGATCAGGACCAGCCTGCGCATGGAAATCCCCGTTATCAGGTCAATCCATCTTACCCAATTCGCACGCGCCGGCGACTAACGCGCGAGGTGGTGCGTGCCGATTTCGATCAGGGTGGCCCGGCAGGACAGGCGATAGATCAGACTGATCAATTGTGCCAACATGACCGATCTCCATTGTTGATCATCGTCCAGAACTCTAGACCCCGTGTCTTTCCGGCGGTTTTCGAGGGGAGAGGAAAATGGCTTCGTCGGATGGGGATGAGATGTCGTCGGAACAGGCGGGACGAAGTCGCCTCACAGGGGCGTGAGGCGTGCGCTATGGCGCTCGCCAGGCCTGCCCGTCGAGGGGTGTCAGAACACCTCGAAATATTCCCGATGCTCCCAGTCGGTGACCTCGGCGAGGAAGCGATCGATCTCGGCGTTCTTGATGTGGGTGT
>NZ_JBFUES010000889.1:0-3116 GCF_056403875.1 Bradyrhizobium sp. P2_E8 | reverse complement strand
GCCAAGGCGCTGGCCGACAAGCAGGCCGCCGAGAAGGCGCTCGCCGACAAGATCGCGAACGACAAGGCGGCTTCCGAGCAGGCAGCAAGACAGGCGGCCGAAAAAACCCAGCGTGACGGCGAGCAGAAGGTCGCAGCCGTTGCCCCAACGCAATCGGCGCCCAGCCTCTCGCCGCAGGAAACGGCCAAACTGGTGCAGTCAGAACTCCGTCGCGTCGGGTGTCTGACGGGTGCAGCGGACGGCGAATGGAACGCCTCCGCGCAGCGCTCGCTGACGCTGTTCAACAAGCATGCCGGGACGAAGTTCGACACCAAGCTGGCGAGCTTCGACGCCCTCGACGCGATCAAGAGCAAGCAGGGCCGCGTCTGTCCGCTGGTCTGCGAGCACGGCTTCAAGGCGGATGGCGATACCTGCGTGAAGATCGCCTGCCGCGCCGGTTATCGCGTCAACGACGATAACGAGTGCGAGAAGGTCCAGGACAAGAAGCCGGTTGCGGTCCGCGAGGATGCCAAGCCTCGGGATAATGAGAGAAAGAAAGTTGAGTCCACACCGTCGAAGCCGCAGGCGACGGGACAATTGATTTGCAACGGTGCGGGCTGCCGTCCCGTCCGGCCAGGTTGTCGACTCGAATTTATGCGTGACGCCTACGGGGGAGGCGGTAGCGCGGCCCGCAACTTCGAAGTCYGCAACTGAGGACGAATGACAGGCGAAGAAGAAACCTTCGGTACATGAAGCTGCCGGCAGAACACTCCAAATACTCTCGTCGTATTCCGATTTGAGGCTAAATGGCCGCGCTTCGGCTATTGCCTCCTTGATATTTGCAGTCTGGTTGGGCTGCGGCTCCGCGCATGCCTGACGGCCTCGGCCGGCGTCGACTGGAACGCCTCGTCACAACGCTCGCTGACGCTGTTCAACAAATATGCCGGCACGAAGCTCGACGCCAAGCTCGCGAGCTTCGATGCGTTGGACCGATAGCCGCGGACGCAATCGTCCCGGATTGCGCGTCGCTCCATCCGCGCCACGAGTTTCGTCAAAAGGACCGAGAGCGAACTTGCGGCATCGCAGGGAAGCACATTCATCGCGCAGAGGGTTCCTCTTCGCCCACCTCGTGTCCGGTGAGGCGATCGTCGGAGCGGCGCAGCCGCCGGCAAAGCTCGCGATTGATGTTCTGCAGGACGATCACATAGGCGTGGATATCCGCCTTGTAGCACGCGTAGAGCTTTTGCGCCGTCAGCTCGTACAGCACCGTCGGACTCTCCGCGAGCACCGTGGCGGAGCGATTTTGCATTTCGATCAGCGACATCTCGCCGAAGAAATCGCCGGGCTCCAGAATGGAAATCGGGATGACGCTCCCCGAATTCGCCCGCTTGCTCACCGCCAGCCGACCGGATTTGACGATGAACATCGAGCGTCCCGGCTCGCCTTCCGCCACGACGGTCGCACCGGCATCAAAGCGGCGCTCGACCAGCATCGAAATCAGGAGGTCGAGGCTTGGGTCCGGGAGACCGCCGAAGAACGGCGTCGCGAGCAGGAACGCTTTCAGCTCGGGGGCACTGACAACCATCGCGAAAGGATACGCCGCGTCGCGATCTGCGGCAAGCAGAGCGCACACAGGCGATGACGACGCCCAACGTGCTTGAATCAACGTGCTTGAATAAAGACCTCTGTAAATCGCGATCAATCGCGCGTGGCCTACTGCGGCGCAATGCTCTCGCCGCGTAGCGTCCTTCGCCTTCGCCACACCTGCAGGTCAACCATGACTTTCACGGTTGCCGCGAGGACGAGCGCGCAGAGCGCCGCCTTCGAGATCGTCTCCATCGTCCCCTCGATCAGCAGGCAATGGACCACGCTGCCGGCGACGATGACGATCGCGAGAGGCACATGAATCAGGCGCCACGTTCGCAGTCGCAGTCCCAATCGCCGGCGCAGCGCGGCCAGAAGCGCAACAATGAAGATGGCCCACATGGCGGTCACGCCAAAGGGGGAGAACGGCGTCGGCGATGAGAAGGTCAGCGCGTCGATCATGTCGGGCGGGCTCGTGATCCAGAGGCCGGCGACGTGGATCACCACCGCCAGAGCAAGCGCGCCGCCGATCCAGTGATGGGCGCGCCGTCCGCGATAGGCCGACAGTCCCGGCAGGTATCCGCCAATCAGCAGGGGCTGAACCAGCACGAGGCCGAGGGCGACGATCCCCGCAAACCCGGCGAGGATGTAGACCGGACCGCGCCACGCGAGCTGCTCGCTTCCCGCTGCCTTGGCGATCGGCACGCCGATGGCCAAAGCAAGGGCGACCCAGATCAGGGGCGCCCGGGCCGATCTCCACCGCTTCATTTGCAACGCGGTCAGGCCGGCTGAAGGACGAAATGCGCTTCCAGGCTGGTTTCCTTTGCGCTCCGCATCACCGGCCGCAAAAAGACGGTTTTGAACTCGCCGCTGTCATAGGCGAGGTGACCATGCGGCTGGCCGAAGATGGGAATGATCTGCGGCATCTCGAGCCGGAACTTGCCGTCCTTGTCGGTGAGCGTGGCGCCATGACTCTGCGGCTCGTGCTCCTGCCCTTCGGTCGTGTGCGCCCAGATCTGGATGCGCTGCCCGGCGAGTGGAGCCCCGTCGCCGGCGCGGCGGACGGTACCGCTCATCCAGAAGCCGCCCTTGCCGATCCGGTCCACGATCGACGCGCCCTTGCGGTAGTTGTTCGCCCCACCCGACATCGACTCGGTCGGTGCGAGACCGTCCGCGCGGGCCGGCAACAGGAGTCCGGGAACCGCGCTTGCCAAAACCCCGGTTGCCAGGACGGAGCCGCCAGCAGCGAGGAGGTTGCGGCGGTTGAGTACGACCATGGTCATGTCCATTCCTCCTGGCGCCCGTACAACGGCTCCGGCAAGGGTACAACAACAGGCACCGAACGCCCAGTTGGGACAAAGGGCGCAACAGGTCGCAATAACAGTGTTGTGAACGGAGGCGCGGGCCGCTCAGACAGCTCCGTAGGATGGGTAGAGCGAAGCGAAACCCATCGAGGCCTTGCTCGATGACGAAACATGATGGGTTTCGCAAGTGCTCTACCCATCCTACGCGCTATTCAGCCACGCTTGCCCTGTTGTCGTTCTGTCTCTGTC
>NZ_JBFUES010000888.1:0-3117 GCF_056403875.1 Bradyrhizobium sp. P2_E8 | reverse complement strand
ACCATCATGCACGACCCAATTCGGGGGACGTATCCCTTCTGCATCTGTCTCGCACCCTACCGCTGCTATTGGTCAAACCGTTTGGTCTTACGGCCGGTATTCTCCGGAGAGGGAAGCCCGACTATGATTGAACCGTTCGAGCGGACAAGTATTTGGGGGCTGCCGGCGCGGGAACAGGGATGAAGGGATGAGTGCTGGGACGAATAGCGTTCTTAACGTTACGAAACGCGCTCCATCAGGGTTGGACGCCGCCTCATTTGGATGATTACAGCTGGGTAGCGGTGGTCGATCTGTCCTGCGTGTTCACTCCCGTGCACAATTCGCCCCTTCACGGCCCCGGCGTCGCGTTGTGAATCCCGTGCGTAGCCGAGGCGTCGAGCGGCCTGTCGGCTCTGGGACTGACACTCCCTCCGCCATAGGCCTCATCCCACCAATTTCCATTTCCCATCGCCCGCGCGCTTCAGCGCCGGGTCGCTCACCCGCACGTGCTCGGCGAGAAAATCGATGAACGCGCGCACGCGCGCCGGGAGCGGCGCGGTGTGGCCGACATAGACGGCGTGAATGTCTTCGCGGTCGCCGGGATTGTAGTTCTGCAAGACCGGGACGAGGCGGCCTGATTCGATGTCGGGACCGACGTGGAAGAGGGCGAGGCGGGCAAGACCCACGCCGCCGAGTGCGAGACGGCGGGCGGCTTCGCCGTCGCTGGCGCGGGCGGCCGGCGGCGGGACCGCTTCCTCGGTGCGGTCGCCGCGCTTGAATTGCCAGCCGCGGATACTGCGGGGAAAGGTCCAGCCGATGCCGCGGTGATCGGCGAGATCCGCCGGAATCTTCGGCGTGCCGAAGCGGGCGAGATAATTCGGTGCGCCGATCACGACCATGCGGCTGGTGCCGAGCTTTCGCGCGACGAGGCGTGAGGCGCGCAGCGGGCCGACGCGGATGGCGACATCGGCGCGCTCCTGCATCAGGTCGATCATCGTGTCGGTCAGCACCAGATCGAGCGTGACGTCGGGATGCATTTCCAGGAAGCGCGGGATCAGCGGCATCACGTGCAGCATGCCGAAGGGAATGTTGCTGTTGACGGTGAGCCGTCCGCGCGGTGCCGCGCCTGAGGCCGCCTCGCGTTCGGCCTCTTCCATCTCGGCGAGGATACGCACGGCGCGCTGGTAGAACGCCTGGCCTTCCTCCGTCAGCGTGAGCTTGCGCGTGGTGCGGTTGATCAGCCGCGAGCCGAGCCGTGCCTCCAGCCGCGAGATCAGCTTGCTGACGCCCGACGGCGTCAGCCGCAGTTTTCGCGCGGCCTGGGTGAACCCGCCCAGGTCGACGACGCGGACAAAGACCTCCATCTCGGCGGAGCGGTTGGTGTCGAAACGGGCCATGTTGAATTCACGTCACAAATGATTGGATTGCGGACATTCTAATGGTTTTGCTGCAGCGCGGCTATCTGCGTGGCTCGTACCATCCATTGGAGTCCCGCATGCCTCCCGCCGTCCTCGCGCTCACCGCCGGTGCCTTCGGCATCGGCACCACCGAATTCATCATCATGGGCCTCTTGCTCCAGGTCGCCGCCGACATGCACGTCTCCGTGCCGGTTGCGGGCCTGCTCATCTCCGGCTATGCGCTGGGCGTGTTCGTCGGTGCGCCGGTCTTGACGCTGGCGACGCGGCGGATGCCGCGCAAAACCGTATTGCTGGCGCTGATGGCGATCTTCACGCTCGGCAATGCCGCCTGTGCGCTGGCGCCGAACTACGAATTGCTGATGGCGGCGCGGGTGCTGACCTCGCTGGCCCACGGCACCTTCTTCGGCGTCGGCTCGGTGGTGGCCACCAGCCTCGTCGCCGAGGACAAGCGCGCCTCGGCGATCGCGACCATGTTCATCGGCCTCACGGTCGCGACGCTTCTGGGCGTGCCCTTCGGCGCCTGGTTCGGCCTGATGCTCGGCTGGCGCGCTGCGTTCTGGGCCGTGACGGTGATCGGCGTGATCGCCTTCGCCGTGGTGGCCGCGTTCGTGCCTGGCCATGTCGGCAACGGCGACAAGCCGATCTCGCTTGCCGAGGAGGTCGCGGTGCTCGGACGTCCGCAGGTGCTGCTGGGCCTCGCCATGACCGTATTCGGCTTCGCCGGCCTGTTCGTCGTCTTCACCTATATCCAGCCGATCCTGACGCGCTTCACCGGCTTTTCGGAGGCTGCGGTCTCGCCGATCCTGCTGGTGTTCGGCGCGGGTCTTGCGATCGGCAATGTCGCCGGCGGCAAGCTCGCCGACCGCGGCCTGGCGCGGGCCCTGATCGGCACGCTCGCCGCGCTCGCCATCGTGCTGCTCGGCCTTGCCGCGGTGCTGTCGGTCAAGATCCCCGCCATCGCGCTGATCCTGCTGCTCGGCATCACCGCCTTCGCAACCGTCGCGCCGCTCCAGCTTCGCGTGCTGGAGGCCGCCGGCCCTAGCGGCCGCACGCTCGCCTCGAGCCTCAACATCGCCGCCTTCAATCTCGGCAACGCGCTGGGTGCCTGGGCCGGTGGCGTCGCCATCGACCGCGGGCTTGGCCTCTCCGCGCTGCCGTTGGTGGCGGCCGGCATCACCGCAATCGGCCTCGTGCTGGCGCTGTGGAGCCTCCGGCTCGACCGTACCACGGTCGTCGTCGCGGCGTGCCCGGCGGAATAGGAGAGCGATCATGGAATACCGCAATCTCGGCGCTTCCGGACTCAAGGTCCCCGTCCTCAGCTTCGGCACCGGCACCTTCGGCGGCCAAGGCCCTCTATTCTCTGCCTGGGGCCGCAGCGGCACGGAGGAGGCGCGCAAGCTGGTCGACATCTGCCTCGATGCCGGCGTCAACTTGTTCGACAGCGCCGACGTCTATTCGAACGGTGCCTCCGAGGAGATTCTCGGTGCTGCGATCAAGGGCCGCCGCGACAAGGTGCTGATCTCGACCAAGATGAGCCTGCCGATGGGCGAAGGCCCGCTCGATGCCGGCTCATCGCGGCAGCGGCTGCTGACTTCGGTCGACGCAGCGCTGCGACGGCTCGGCACCGACACGATCGACCTCTTTCAGCTTCATGCGTTCGACGCGTTCACGCCGATCGAGGAGGTGCTGTCGACCCTCGATACGCTCGTGCGTTCCGGCA
>NZ_JBFUES010000887.1:0-3117 GCF_056403875.1 Bradyrhizobium sp. P2_E8 | reverse complement strand
GATCGCCTCCAGCACCGGCCCCCGATCGCCGGCAAAGAACCAGTGATCGTTGCCGTCCAGCTCGACGAATTGCGCGCCCTTGATCCGGCTCGCCATGTCGCGGCCGGCCGAGATCCGCACCGCCTGGTCGCCGCGCCGGTGCAGCACCAGCGTCGGCACGGCGATCTGCGCCAGAAGGTGTCGCACGTCGGCATCGCGAAACGCCTCGAGCACGGCGGAGATGCCGCCGGGGCTGGAGGCCGCGCGCAATAGCCCGGCCCACCAGGCGCGCGCCTGCGGATCACCGGCAAGGCTCGGCGCGAAGGTCTCGATCCCGACCGGGCCGCCCCATTGCGCGACGAGATGCTGGCGCCAGGCGTCATACTGGCTGGCGCGCAGCGCGTGCGGATAGTCCGGTGACCAGCAGCCCTTCGCCAGCGCGCCGAACAGGATGAGGCCGGCCACCAGGCGCTGTTCATCGACCGCGAATTTGATGCAGGCCGGCCCGCATTCGGACGCGCCAAACAGCACGACGCGGCGCGCATTCGCCGCGCGCAGGACCGTGCCGATATCTTCCGCGGTGACGTCGATGCCGGGGGCCGATCCGACCCGGTCGGACAGCCCGATGCCGCGGCGATCGAACACGATCAGCCGCCCGAGCTTCATCAACGACGCCAGAAACGTCCGGCTCGCGGGATGCTCCCAGGCGCGCTCCACATGCGACACGAAGCCGGGCATGACCAGGATATCGAGCGGGCCGCTGCCATAGGTCTGATATGCGAGGTGTACGCCCGCCCCCTTGACGTAGCGCGTCGCCGGAACGTCAAGCGACCCCGCCGCAGGGCTCATCAGCGCCTCGGTCTCGGCTTCCGGCGCGACCCCGAGTTCGTCGCGCAGCCGCTCTGTCAGCGCCGCGTGGTGCCGCTCAGCCGCACTTCGGTCGCCGGCCAGCAGCAGGCTGCGGATCAGATGCCGGCCATACACCTCGCTCAGCGGATCGAGCTCGACCAGACGTCCCGCATGCGCGGTCGCGGCAAAATGCTCGCCGGCGGCATTCTTGTCCTGCACCAGACGCTCCAGCGCGTGCATGAGCCGTCCCCGCAGCGCCTCACGGCGGAAGAATGCCCATTCGTCGAATTCGGGACAGTCGTCCAGCGCGAAGCCGGCCAGGAAGTCACTCCGGTAAATCTGGCAGGCCTGCTCAAAGTCGCCGCGGTCGCAGGCGCCCTCGAACAGATGCGTATCGACCTTCAACTCGAGCGCCGGAGACCATCGCACGCTGCTGCGGTCAGTCTCGAAAACCGCCTGGCCGAGCGTCTGCTCGATGCGGTGAAGCAGCCGCCGCAATCGCGCACGGCCGGTCTCGCCGGGGCTCTCCGGCCACAGCAGCGTGGCCACGACGTCCCGCGCCACAGCGCCCTTGGCCTCCGCGAGATAGACCAGCAGCGCAAGCCCCTTGCGCAAGGCCAGCTTGATCGGGCGATCGTCGGCATGGACCTCGGGGAACCCGAATGTTCCCAGCGAGAAGGCCGTCATGGAAATCCTCCCTCCCCGGCCGGGGACGCACAGGGGACGGTCCAGCGATAACAGTCGGGTCAGATCGAGCCGGCTCGCCAGCGAGCGATTGAGGCTCCTGCATGCGGCACTGCCGCCACCAGCACAATAGGAAAAAACATGTTCGCGCGTCTCCTGATCCTGCTCTACGCCATCGTGAGCTATGCCGTGTTCACGGTCTCATTTCTCTACGCGCTCGGTTTCGTCGGCAATTATGTCGTGCCCAAGTCAATCGACAAGTCGATCGACGTCGGCAGCCCCACGAATGTGAGCGAGGCCATCCTCGTCAACCTTCTGCTGATGAGCCTGTTTGCCATCCAGCACAGCGTCATGGCGCGGCCGGCCTTCAAGCGATGGTGGGGCAAATTCCTTCCCGTCGCCTGCCAGCGCAGCACCTATGTGTTGCTCTCCAGCCTGATCCTCCTGCTGCTGTTCTGGCAGTGGCGTCCGATCCCGACGCCGATCTGGCAAACGAGCGGAATCGCGGCCTGGCTGCTGATCGTCGTGCATTGGCTCGGCTGGCTGATCGCGTTTGCCTCGACCCACATGATCGATCATTTCGATCTGTTCGGACTGCGTCAGGCTTTCGTCGCATTCCGCGGGACCGAGATATCGGGCCAGTCCTTCAGGACGCCGCTGCTCTACAAGATCGTGCGGCATCCGCTCATGCTGGGATTCCTGCTTGCGTTCTGKGCGACGCCTGCGATGACCGCCGGCCATTTGCTGTTCGCGATCGCGAACACGGCCTACATCCTGCTCGCCTTGCAGTTCGAGGAGCGGGATCTGATCGCCGAGTTCGGCGCGACCTACCAGGACTATCGCCGTCGCGTTCCCATGCTGGTGCCGCGCCTTTTCGGCCGCCGCAGGGGGGACGATCGGCCGTCGCCTCGACCCGTTGGAGCGCCCAGATGAAAGCGGTTCTGTGCACTTCGTTCACCGGCCCTGCGGATCTGCGCCTCGGTGAGATCGACGAGCCGAAGCCGGCCGCCGACGAGATCCTCATCGACGTCCATGCAGCGTCCGTGAGCTTCATGGACCAGTTGATGGTCTCGGGCCTCTACCAAATGCGGCCGCCGACGCCCTTCGTGCCCGGCACGGAAGCATCCGGCATCGTCGTCGCGGTTGGCGACGAGGTGACGACATTCGCCCCCGGCGATCGCGTCGCGTGCAGCAGCTGGACCGGCGGCTACGCCGAACGGATGACCGCCAAGGAATCGAAGAGCGTGCGTCTGCCTGATGGCGTCGCGTTCGCGGCCGCGGCGACGGTCCTACACAATTACGGCACGGCTTATTACGCGCTGGTCGAGCGCGCACGGGCGCGACGCGGCGAAACCATGTTCGTCACCGGCGCTGCCGGCGGCGTTGGACTCGCCGCCGTCGACCTCGGCCGCCATCTCGGCCTGCACGTCGTCGCCGGGATCGGCTCTGACGACAAGGCCGCCCTGGTGCGTGGTTACGGGGCCAGCGACATCGTCAACTATCGCAGCGAAGACCTGCGCGACCGGATCAAGTCGATCACATCAGGAGACGGCATCGATATCGGCTTCGACAATGTCGGTGGCGCGGTCTTCGAGCAGCTGGCGC
>NZ_JBFUES010000886.1:0-3123 GCF_056403875.1 Bradyrhizobium sp. P2_E8 | reverse complement strand
GCCGAGACCTGGTCGGCGGGAAGCACATCGCCAAGCACGGCCTCGAGGCCGCCGAGCGTGCCGAGAATGTTGGCACCCATCGAGAACTGCTGGGCGAACTCCTCGACGATCGACTCAAGCTCCTGCGCGGTGATCGGCCGCAGCTCGGCCGCGGCCTTGGTCACGATGCGGATATCCTGCGGCTCGAACTGCGCGAGCACGCTCGCGGCCGCCTGCCGGCCCATCGCCAGCAGGAGCGCCGCGACCTTTTCCGTACCACCCAGCGCGGCAACGCCTCGCTGCTTGACGGGAGCGATGCCCACCTGTGCCGCCATGGTCAGGTATCACCCTGCCCCAGCGGTCCAACGATCTCCGTGAGCGAGACACCGAAGCGGGAATTGTCCTCTTCGACGACGACCACCTCGCCGCGGGCGACGATACGGCCGTTGACGACGACGTCGACGGGCTCGCCGACCCGGTGATCGAGCGGAACCACCGCGCCGCGCCCGAGCTTCATCAGGTTCGCCACCGGAATGGTCGCCGAACCCAGCACCACCTGCATGGTGACAGGAATGCGCAGGATGGCATCGACATTGGCCAACTTGCCGCTCTCCTCGGCCGTGCGCGCGGCGATCTCGGCCAGCCGCTCCAGCGGAGACGTCTCGGTCTCTTCCGATGCAGATGCAGACTCATAGTCGAAGGATTGCGCCATGTGGTATCGCCTCTTGGTATTTCCGCTCCCGGAGCGCCGCGGCGTTCCGGTCGTTTTTGGTTCGCCGGCCTCGGCTTCAATGCTTGTTCACGTCGGCGCCGCCCGCGGTCGCTGCGGACGCGAGTCCGCTCCTGGCGTCGAGCGCCGCGATCGCCTCATTGGCCTGGTCGATCTTCGTGCTCAGCACGTTGGCGAGCCGTCCGAGATTCGCGGTCGAGTCGTGCGCTGCGGTGATGACGGTGTCGAAGGCGCCCGCCGTCTCGTGGACGATGGTCGAGAATTCTCCCTGGTAGCTGCGCAACCGCGCCAGCTCGCGGTGCATCCGCGTCACCCGCATGCTGGTGAAGGCAAGCGCAATCAGCAGCACCGCATCAACGAGATAGGATATCATCGACGAACTCCCGTTTCTGATCCACGGGATCTGCCACCTGCATGGCGTAATAGCCATCGAGCTGGCCGATCTGACACCAGAACAGCACTTGGTTGTTGCTTTCGAGGCGGGCCAGCGTGCGCGGCGTGGCTTCGAGCTCGAGCACCTGCCCGACCTCGAACTTCACGACGTCGCCGAGGGTCACCATCTTCTCGTCGAGCACCGCACTCAACGTCACTTCGGTGCGGTGGACCTCGCTCTCCATCTGCTCGCGCCAGCGCGGATCGGACGCACGGCCGTCGCTGACGACGACATGGGCGAGCTTCTGGCGCAGCGGGTTGAGCGCGGAGTGCGGAATGATGAGGAACATCTGGCCGCCGCGATAGAGCGCCTGCAGCATGATGTTCGCGCAGATCGACATGTTGCCGCTCCGCCCGATCGCCAGCGAGGCCATCGCGGTTTCGACCCGCTCGACACGGAAGGTGACGTTGGAGGTGCCGGCGAAGGCGGATTGCAGCGCCTTGGCGAAACGGTCGAACAGCGCCTGGACCAGGCGGATCTCGATGTTCGAGAACGAGCGCTCGACGTCGAGCGGCGGTTCGGCGCCATCGGAGCCGAACATCGCCTCGACCATCGTGAACACGAAGTCGCGGTCGAGCATGATGATGATGCGGGAGTCCCACTGCTCGGCATAGAGCACGGCGGCGACCGCATTGGCCTCGTAGTCCTTGATGATGTCGCCGACCCGATCATTGGTGATGCCGTTGACCGAGAAATAGCAGGGCGTTCCCGCCATCGGCTGTAGGCTGTCGGTGCAGGATGCCGCCATGCGATCGAAGATCACATTGAGCATCGGCATACGCTCGATCGATATGCCGGCCGCGTCCAGCAGGTAGTTCGGTAGCTGCTTCCGCTGATCGACTTCGACGTCTTCCATCGTCATGCGCGTGCCGCCTTCGGTTCGGCGTCGGCCACGACGGCTTTCGGACCCGCGATCGTCTCGTTCTCGACCACGTCGATCGAGGGCCGCTCGCCGCTCGAGATCATCTTGCGACCGTGCTCGACCGCGATCTGCGGCATGGCGCCGTTCATGAATGCCAGCAGCGTCTGCTTGACGATGATGTAGGGCCGGCACTTCTTCTCGCGCGTCATCTTGATCTTCATCGCGAAGGGCGAAATGATGCCGTAGGACAGGAAGATGCCGGCGAAAGTGCCGACCAGGGCCGCACCGATGAAGCCGCCCAGCAGCTTCGGCGACTGGTCGAGCGCGCCCATCGCCTTGATGACGCCGAGCACCGCGGCGACGATGCCGAGCGCCGGCAGCGCCTCGGAGACCGTCACCAGCGAATGGTAGGGCGCCAGCTTGCCCTTCACGATGGTGTGGATCTCCTCGTCCATCAGCGCTTCGATCTCGTGCGTGCGCGCATTGCCCATGATGATGAGACGGACATAGTCGCAGATGAACTGGAGCAGCGACGGGTCGCCGAGCACGCTCGGGAACGCCTTGAAGATCTCGGAGGACGAGGGATCGTCGATATGCGCCTCGACCTCGTTGCGGCCCTTGCCCCGCAGCTCGCGCATCAGGGCATGCAGCGCCCCGAGCAGGTCGAGATAGTAGCGCTGCCCCGGCACCGCGCCGGTGATGGCCTGCATGCAGGCGACCCCGGTATCCACGACCGTCTTCCACGGATTGGCCACGATGAAGGTGCCCATCGCGGTGCCCATGATGATCACGAACTCCCACGGCTGCATGAGCACAGCCAGATGCCCGCCCATGGCGGCAAATCCGCCGAGCAGCGCCGCCACCGTGATGAAAATCCCCACGAAACTGAGCAACGCGCAACTCCATCGCCGATCCCACCGGGAATATCTAGTCGGCGACGCTTGCGCGAGGCTGGCTTCCCGCATCGCCAGCCTCACGCAAGCAATTCGCGGCAGCTTGGGACGCAGTCGCAATTGCGGCCAAAGAGGCGCGGGTCATGCTATCCACCATCGCGGACTACACCAGATTGACCCAGGACCTGGGCAAGTCGATGACGCAGGTCGCGAAGCAGCCCGATGT
>NZ_JBFUES010000885.1:0-3127 GCF_056403875.1 Bradyrhizobium sp. P2_E8 | reverse complement strand
CCGCTTTGGCGGGCTCCTCACCATGAGAGTTGATATCTCGCCGGGAAACGCGACCTCATCCTGAGGACCCCGCCGGGCGGGCGTCGCGAAGGATGGCCGCAAGCGAGCTTCCCGCCACGTTTTTCTTCATATGCACTGCCCCATGAGGGGCCGGGATCACCAGCGGTAACGCAGCGTGCCGTTGCCCGCATAGGTTTGTGCGCGATCGGCGAACGCGCCGTCGAACTTTGCCGACAGCGTGACGCCGCGGACAAGGTGCAGATCGGCGCCGGCGGAGACGAGCGCGGTGTCTTTCGCCGGCGTTGCGCCGTTGACGACGAAGCTCGCCGCCGGCAGCGTCTGGAATACCGCTGATAGCGCGGGATCGCTGACCCAGTCATGCGCGAAGGCGAGTCGGCCGCGCAGCGTCAACGCCGTGCCGGGAGCAACCAGCATGGCGCGATCGAAGCGGGCGCCAAGCTCGCCGCGTGTGTCGGTCGCGCTGCGCGCATTGTAGGTGAGACCAAAACCGCCGCCGCTGAGATCGATCTCGCTGTAGGCCGGCGTGCGGAAGCTCTGCGCCTGCAACGCCGCGTAAGGCGTGATCCCGACGAGCGGTGTCACGACGCGATAGCCGCCTGCGACGCGCCCGCCATAGCTCTGCGCGTTGAAGCGCGCGGTGAGATGATCGCCGAACGCGGCCAGGCGGTCGGTCGACATCCAGTGGCTGGCCGCCGCCAGCGAGGCCGCGACATAGGCCGGCCCGGAGCGCACCGCCGCATAGACGCCGCCCTGCAATGCGTCGCTCTTGCCGCCGCCGAGCCCTTGCGCGAGATCCCATCGGGTGCCGCCACCGGCGAGCGCAAAGCCGACCATCGCATTTCCGGTCAGGTGATAGTCGAGTCCCGCAGCACCGCCCGCGACTTGCGCGGTGAGATCGTGGCTGCCGACGACCGCATCGCCACTGGTCCTGCTGGTGCCGCCGAAGCCGCTGGCCCACACGCTCCAGCGCGGTTCCAAGGCCTGTTGGGCCTCGTCGAGCGGCGTCTTCGTCGCCTTGGCATAGGCGAGGGCGATGTCCTCCGGCAAGGCCGCGCGCTCCGGTGCGAAGCCGAGCGCCGAACCTCCGGCGCCACCTGCGCCATCGCGTCCGCCCGCGGACGGATCGAGCATCAGGTCCAGGAACTGGCCCATGAACTGGAATGCGCCCTGCTGGGCTCCGGTCGCGGGCTCGCCGGAGAGCTGCGACAGCGCGGCGCCGAGATTGCCGCCGGCGAGGCCGAAGACGCCTGCGAAGTTCGCCGGCAGCCCACCGCGGGTGTTGAAGGCATTGTTGAGTGCATCGGCAACGTTCTGCTGGTTCACGTTCAGCCCGGTGCCGGCGCCGAGCGCAGCCGAGAGATTGAGCAGCACGTCCGTCGACGTGTAACTCAGGCTGGCGACGAAGTTCGTCGCGCTGACGCCGCTGAAGGTGGTGCCGCCGAGACCGCCGGCCGCGTGCAGGATGGTGGACTGCTTTGCGACCGAGTTGCCGGGCGCGACCGTCACCTGCACGCCGGCGCCGGTGAGCGTCGCCGTGCCGGAGACATTGGCGCGTGAAGCCGTTGCCGAACCGACCTGCACGAGATAGAGCGCGCCCGACTGCATGGCGAGGCTGCCGGAAATGGTCAGCACCGAGCCGGGCGCGCCGGAACCGGGCGCCAGCATGCCACCACTATTCACGGTTACCGATCCGACCGTGCCGCTGCCGGACAGCGTGCCGCCGTTGTTCACCGTCGTGCTCGATACGATCGATCCGTTGACCGCAAGCGTGCCGCCGTTGACGGTGGTTGCGCCGGTGTAGTTGCTGGCGGCGGTGAAAATGGTGGTGCCGGCCTCGACCGTCACCGTACCAAAGCTGCCGGAGATGACGGGCGCGAAGATGTAGTTCGAGGCGGTGTGATTGAACACGATGCTGCCGGTGCCGGTCCTGAACCTGACCAACGCGGTGTTCAGCGTGCCGGGCGCAACGGCGGTCTGGCCGGACGCGGCACCGATATTGAGCGTTCCCGTGGATAGGGCCGAATAGCCAAGCGTCACGGAAGAAGCCGAGACGACGCCGCCATTGGCGACTGTCAGCACGCCGGTGCCGGATTGGCCGACATCGAGAGTGCCGGAATTGGTCCAGGACGATCCGGCGCCGGTGACCGTCACTGTGCCCGTCGAGCTCGAAGCGCCGCCGATGATCCCGATCAAGCTGCTCACCGCGCCGCCGCCCGCGATCGTCAGTGTGCCGGTGCCGTTTAGTCCGACATAGAAATTGCTGGAATTGGTCCAGGACGATCCGGCGCCGGTGACCGTCACCGTGCCGGTCGAGCCCGAATTGGCGCCGATCGCTCCGATCGTGTTGCTCACCGCGCCACCGCCCGCGATCGTCAGCGTGCCGGTGCCGTCCTGGCCGACAGAGAGACTGCCGGAATTGGTCCAGGACGAGCCGGCACCGGTGACCGTCACCGTGCCGGTCGCGCCGCCATTGGCGCCGATCGTTCCGGTCGTGTTGCTCACCGTGCCGCTGCCCGCGATCGTCAGCGTGCCGGTGCCGTCTAGGCCGACATAGAGATTGCCGGGATTGGTCCAGGACGCGCCAGCGCCGGTGACCGTCACCGTGCCTGTCGAGGCGGCACTGTAGCCGATATACCCGTCGGCGACGCTGCTCACCGCGCCGCCGTTCTTGATCGTCAGCGTGCCGGTGCCGTTCTGGCCGACAAAGAGATTGGCGGAAGTGGTCCAGGACGAGCCCGCGCCGTCGACGGTCACGGTGCCGGTCCCGCCCGAATTGGCGCCGATATACCCGTCGGCGCCAATGCTCACCGTGCCGCCGTTCTGGATCGTCAGCGTGCCGGTGCCGCTACTGCCGACATAGAGAGCGATGTGATTGGTCCAGGACGAGCCCGCGCCATCGACCGTCAYGGTGCCGGTCGAGCCGAGACCGCGGCCGATATACCCGGATTGGTTGCTCACCGTGGCGCCGTTCTGGATCGTCAGTGTGCCGGCGCCGRAATAACCGACGGAGAGGTCGGCGGAATTGCTCCAGGACGAGCCCGCGCCATCAACCGTTGCCGAGCCGGTCGAGCCGAGACTCCGGCCAATAGCCCCGATCGAATCAGAC